>JBDLIA010000034.1 GCA_039715185.1 Gemmatimonadota bacterium | reverse complement strand
TGGGGTCACACCTTCACCCCGACGCCGGACGGCAAGTACGCCGTGGGCGAGGTCGAGTATCAGTACGCGCCGCTGCGCATCTTCGACCTGCAGCCGGGTCAGAACGGCGAGACCAAGGTCATCAGCGAGTCGGTGGGGGCCTGGACGGCGGACTGGAAGAACCTCAGCCACAACCACGAGGTGCGCTGGCCGCTGGTGTTCGTGAGCGCCTACGAGGACGGACTGCACGTGTTCGACATGTCGGACCCGACAAACCCCACCACCGTGGCGTACTTCGACACCTACACCGGCCCCCCCGGCCTGGGCGGCTGCATGGACCGGAAGTGCAACGGGGCCTTCGGGGTCGACGTGCGCAACGCCGACGGGCTGATCGTCATCAGCGACTCCGCGACCGGTTTCTGGGCGTTTCGCATGGACGGCTTCGACGGGTGGAACGGCGCCGACCACGGGGTGCCGAATATCTCCAGCGTGCAGGACTGGGAGAACGGCCCCGCGCCGAAGGAGGCGACCGACTGAGTCGGCCCCGAGGCGCGCCGTGACGATCCGCGCTGCGGTCATGCCGGGTCCGGAAGCCCCGATCGAGCTTCGGGATCTGCCGGACCCGGTTCTGCGGCCGGGCTCCGTGCTGCTCGAAACCCTCGCCAGCGAGGTGTGCGGCACGGACGTGCATCTCTGGCACGGCCGCCTGGCCGGGGTGCCCTACCCCATCGTCCCAGGCCACGTGAGCGTAGGGCGCGTCGCCGAGACCCGCGGCGTGGACGCGGACGCGCTCGGACGCCCGCTCGCGGTCGGCGACGTGGTCACGTTCTACGACGTGCACGAGGTGTGCGGCGACTGCTACCACTGCCTCGTCGCCGCGCAACCCAACCGCTGCCCCAGCCGGCGCGTCTACGGCATCACCTACTCCGCCGACGACGGCCCCCTCGGCGGCTGGGCCGAAGCGATCCACCTGCTGCCCGGCGTGCGCGTGCTGGGATTACCTGACGGCCTGGAAGCCGACGACGTGATCGGGGGCGGCTGCGGACTGTTCACCGGGTTCGCCGCCGTGGACCGCGCCGACATCGCGCTCGGCGACACGGTGCTCGTTCAGGGCGCCGGGCCCGTGGGGCTGTCGGCGGCGGCGTTCGCCGCGCTGCGAGGCGCCGCCCGCGTGCTTGTCATCGGCGCCCCCGAGTCGCGGCTGGATCTCGCGCGCCGGCTCGGCGCGGACACCGCGTGGGATGTCACGGCCACGTCCGCGGACGAGCGCGCCGCTGCGGTGGCGGAAGCGACCGCTGGCAGGGGCCCCGACGTGGTGATCGAGGCGACCGGCAATCCCGCGGCGGTCCCGGAGGGGTTGACCCTGGTGCGCGACGGCGGGACCTACGTGATCGCCGGGCACTACACCGACGCGGGCGAAGTGGCGCTCAACCCCCACACCATGGTGAACCGCAAGCACGCCCGCGTGCTCGGGCAGTGGGGCACCGATTTCCGGCACGTCGTGCGCGCCCTGGCGTTGCTAGGCAAGCACCGCTCTCGGCTGCCGTTTCGGGATGTCATCGGCAACCGCTACGGACTGGCGGAAGCGCAGGCGGCGCTCGAGGATGTGGCCGCGCTGCGCGTGACGAAGGCGGTCATCGTCCCCTAGCGGACTCGGTGCCGTCGTCCTCTATGCGAAAGCGGCACCGTGGGCGCCCCTCCGTGTCGCATTCCCGCACCGCCGGGAGCCCGGCCAGTTGCTCGACCATGGCGTGCGCGAGCAAGCACGCCCGTGGGTCGGCAGCGACCACTTCCATCAGAGGGCAGGCGTACCCCGCCAGCCTCCAGCCGGACTCGGTCTCCTGCACGTCCAGGTCGGCCCCCAGCGCGCGTAGCCCTTGCGCCGCGGCGTCGACGCCGGCGCGCGCGCCGTTGGTCCGGGGCGACACGGCTCCGGCTTCCAGCAGCGCCCGCCCCGCCCGCTCACCCGCGCCCCGCAGCAGCTCGAGCACGCGCTCGCGTCCGTCGCTGTCCTCGACCTCCCGCAGCACGAGCGAGAGCGCGGCCGCGTAGGCCTTCGGATACAGCGACTCGGCCGCGTCGGTAAGCCGGTACTCCGCCGCGGCCCGGCCGCCCGTCCCGCGCCGCTCCCCCACCCTCTCCACCATGCCGTCGCGTTCGAGGGCGGCCATGTGCATGCGCACGGCGTTGTCCGTCACGCCCACGGTCTCGGCCAGTTCTCCAACCGTCTGCGCGGAGCGCCGCAGCAACCCCAGCAGACGGGCGCGCGTCGAGCCTGTGATGCGCTCGATTACCCCCATCGGTACCCTCTCGATTGTTGTGCGGGGCTCGTCGTAGTATAGTCCGAAGTGCCTGCTATGTCTATTTTTGTCACAAAATCATTGTTAAAGTATCAAAGACTCAGGGAAGCGTGTGGATCTCCACCCGGTCGTGCTGGAGTAGCGGGATGATGACCCTGCGCCGAGCCGCGTCCCACGCGATGTCGGCCGCTGACTCCACGCCTCCGACGACGGTATCGGCCTCGAGGGCACCTGGCGCCATGCGCAGAACCGCGGCCGCTTCCCAGTTGGACACCAGATAGGAGCCATCGGGTAGCAGGGCGACGCCGTCGGTGCGGGGAGTCGTCGGACCCGCTTGCGGCTCGACCGTTCCGGTGCGCGGATCCAGACTGTTGGTGGCGGCGCCGAAGAAGCCGACGACCAGCAGGCGGCCGTCCGGAAGCGCGGCGATCCCGTTGGGGCCCGCCAGCGCCTCGTCCGAAGTGATGAGCTCCGCCCCCTCGGCGCTCAATCGTTGGACGGTGCCGCCCAGGGTATCGGTCACGTACAGTGAGCCGTCCTCGCCGACTGCGGCGTCGTTCAGGAACTCGGCGCCCGGCACCGGCCAGGCGCCGAGGGGGGCGCCGCTCACCCGGTCGAAGAGCCTGACCACGTCGATGTCGGTCACGAACAGGGTGTCACCCGCCAGCGCCATGCCCTTCGGAGCGTGCAGCTCCACGCCGGCCGCCGCGCCGTCGATCCAGCGCAGGGATTCCAGCTCGCCGGAGGGCTCGATCCGGCTGATGAAGCCGTTGTCGTCATGGCCCGCCGGCTCGCCGTCGATGTTGCTGATCAGGTAGACATCCGCGGCGGCGTCGTGCAGCGCGCCCTCGGGTCCGCGAAAGCCGTCCACGACGAGCGGTCCCGCGATGACCGCGGGCGAATCTTGCTCCTGCCCCCCACCCGCCGGCGCCGCTTCCACGCAACCGAGCGGGGCCATCACTCCGAGCAATACCACGGTCTTCGCGTTCACGGCTTCCCCCGCGCACGGTTCGTCAGAGCCTGCGGAACGGGGCAAGGTATGCGCTCGGCCTTCAGTAGTACCAACTCAGGCGGAGCTGCAGGTGGTCGTCCCGGCGGACCGAGTGGAGAGGGTCGCTCGAGTGGGTCCAGGAGAACGTGCGCGCCTCCAGCTCTGCCAGCCAGTCCTCGCCCAGGCGCCTGCTGGCTTCCACGAAGGTGGCCGTGGCGCCCGTGCTCAGATCCACCACCGCGCCGCCGAGAAGCTCGCTGGACTGCACGTCGTTCAACGCCAGTCGGCCGCCGATGAAGAGGTCGTCGTCGAACGGCGTGGGCGTCAGCGCGAGCTGTCCCACGACCGCGTCGGGCCTCGAATCGAAGTGGTACTCGGCGAGCACGCCCAGGTCGGCGCCGGACCCGCGCAGATCGGCGAACGTGTACTCGAACCCGCCCACGGCGGCCCAGGCGCGTGGCCCCTGCCCGCTGCGGGTGAGCGCTTCGAGCTTGAAGAGCCAGTCGCCGAGCGTGGCCTGCGCGTCCACGGCGGTCTGATCGATGGTTTCGTACACGGGCGCGAGCGCCGGCGCTTCGGCGCCGTCCACCAGCGCGAAGCGGGGCTCCCTGGCGGTTCCGTGGAAGTGAGACACGCCCAGGTCGATCGGACCCAGCACGTGGAACCAGCGCGCCGCGAAATCGAGCTGGCGCTCCACGTTCGCCCGCTCCTCCAGGACCGGTAGCGCGGTCCGCAGACGCCCGTCTGCCCCCGGGAAAGTCCGCTCCCGAAAGATCGGCAGGAGGAAGAAATCGAACGTTCCGAATGCGCTGAGCCGGGTCACCCCGATGAGCGGCTGGCCCAGCTTCTCCTCGCCGTCGACCGCTTCGACCAGATCGGTCTGGTTGACGATGTCGACGAGGTGCTGCGACTCGGTCACTCCCCAGAACACGCGCCCCACCCCGGCCCGCACCTCCCAGTCACCGGCGAACCACTCCCACAGCGCCTCGCGCACGTCCAGGTGGGTGCGCGCGCCGTCCTCCGTGTCGGCGCGCGCGAACGCGGTGACGCGCAGCAGGTGGTCGCCCCACCCGAACTGCACCTCGGGTTCGATGGCGAACGAGGCCGAGGCCCGGCCCGACTGGCCGGGGGTGAGCGGCGCGTGCGGGAACAGCCTCGTCTCCATTTCGGCGCGGGCCTGGAACATCTGCTGCGCGCCGGCTGCAGCCGGGAGGCCTCCGCCCAGGAGCGCCCCGGCGAGGGCCGCGGGGCCGAGCAGGGTGCCCAGCCAGCGCCACCTACCGACGGCCCCGCGCCGAGCGCGCCGGGTGGTCACCGCGCGCTCCGCAGCCGCGTGGCGGTAAACGCCCGCTCGTCCACGCCCGTGTGCACGGCCCAGCCCGCGAAGCGCAGCTCGGTGCTCTTCCCGTTCTGGTGGTTCACCATGACCATTGCGTCGGGCCGCCAATAGTCGTCTGCGTACGACGCGTACCCGTCGTACGTGAGCGTCTTGAGCTTGGCGTCCTTGCGGTCGTAGTACTCCACCCGTTGCGCGCGGTACTCGGTCGTGTCCCACCATACGACCTGACGCGTGTAGCCGGAGTTGTCGTAGAGCGGGTAGCGCTCCACGACCGCGCAGGTCAGGTCCCCGCACGGTTCCGTGCGGAGCCAGCGGTACTCGTACTTGTCCACCTCCTGCGACACGAGATCCTCGTAGGCGAACTCGCTGCCGACGAAAGGCCCGGACTTGTTCGCGCTCGAGATGCGCTTGACGCGCTTCAGCGCCGGCAGGTAGAGCCATTGGTCGTCGGCCTCGAGGATCCTGGTGTGCGACAGCAGCGCCGTGCCGCGGATGTCCCTGGGTGCGTCGAACACCATCACGCTCTTGTCGCCGCGCCCGGACTCGGATGTCTCCAGGGACTGTCGCCTGAGCTCCCGGATGCTCTCGTCTCCGTTGCGGTTACGCAGGATCATGCGCAGCTCGGCGGCGTCATCGCGCCAGCCCGCGTCCTGCCGGTCCGCCTCCTCGGCGACCTGCCGGCCGCGCTGTTCGGGAGTCTGCGCCGTGGCCGGCGCGAACAGGGCGGAAGCCGCCGCCAGCGCCACCAGGACGCTCGATGCCTTGATCATTGGTCGTCTCCATTGTGCGTGCGTGCGCGCTTCCTCGATGTGGCCGACCTCCTGTCCCGTCGACTTCACAGGCCGACGGTCCAAGGCGATCAGCAGCGCGGGAAGCAGCAGGAAGTCCACCGCCAGCGCGGCGACTATCGTCAGGGAGGTGAGCAGGCCCATGTACGCCGTGACCCGGAACGTGCTCAGGCCCAGCATGGCGAAGCCGGCCGTCACGATGAGCGTCGTGCCCACGATCGCGGCGCCGACGCTGCGGAACGCGTACCGGACCGCGTCCTCCGCGCTCATGCTCGCGCGCACGCGGTTGTACTTGGTCAGGAAGTGGACGGTGTCGTCCACGATGATGCCCATGGCCAGGCCGGTCACGACGGATACGGCGAAGCCCACCTCGCCCACCAGCCACGCCCAGGCGCCGAACGCCACCGCAGCGGGCAGGACATTGGGGATCAGGCTTATTAGGCCCATGCGCACGCTGCGCAGGGCGAACGTCAGTATGAGCGCGATCAGCGCGAAGCCGATGGTCGTGCCCAGGATCATGGACGCGATGTTGCGTTGCGTGATCTTCGAGAACATCACCGACGGCCCCGTGCCGATCGCCGCACCCATGGCCGGCGTACCGTTCTCGTCCAACCACGCCTCGGCGGCGGCGACCTCCGCGTTCATCTGAGCCACGTCCACATCCTCGTAGGTCGCGTCCACCCGCAGCGAGCTCTTGTCGATATCGATCTGGTCGTTCAGGTCCAGCCCGTACGGCAGCGACATCTCGTAGAGCAGGAGGTACTGCGCCGCGAGGTCATGATCCTCGGGTAGCCGGTACTCGTCCGGGTCGTCGGCGTGAAGGTTCTTGTTGAGCCGCTTCATCACGTGCGTGAAGCTGTTGACGTGCTTGATGTGCGGCCGACCCTCCAGCCAGTCGGTGAACCCGGACACGGCGGCTAGATACTCCGGATCGCTCACGCCCTGGGGCTCGCCGGCTGGCAGCGAGTATGTGACTCCGTAGAGTCCGGTCAGGTGCTCCAGCGTGAAGTCCGTCGCCTGCCGGAAGGCCAGGTCCTCCGAAAAGTACTCGAAGTACTGGTCGTTGATGCGCATGCGCGCGATCGACAGGCCCACGGCGACGGTCGCGATGGTGGTCAGGGCGAGGATCGCCCGGTGGCGCCTGACGACGAAGCCGGAGTAGCCCTCCAGGGCGCGCGCGAGTCGCCCGCTGCCGCCGGCACGAGCGCGCACCGGCAGCACCGCGAGCAGCGCGGGCAGCACGGTCATCGAGTAAACCCAGGCGACCATCACGCCGAAGGCGGTGAGGTTGCCCAGTAGACGAAACGGCGGCGAGTCGCTGAAGTTGAGGCTGAGGAAGCCGATCGCGGTCGTGACGCTCGTCAGGAACACCGGCAGCGCGTTCTGGACCAGCGCCTCGCGGATGGCCTCGTTCCTCGAAGCGCCGCCCCGCAGCGCCTGGAAGAACGTCACCAGAATGTGGATCGAATCCGCCACCGCCAGGGTCAGGATGATGGTCGGCGCGGACGCGCTGGTGGGATCCAACTGGACCCCCATGTAGCCTGCGATGCCCACGGCCGTGGCCGCGGAAGCTCCGACCACGACCAGCGTGGCCGCCGTCCCGGAGAACGAGCGCAGGAAGGCGATCATCGCGAGGACGAGCGCGGCGAACATGAGGGGCATGACCGTAGGCATGTCCCGTTGCGGCGACTCGGCGAAGGTCCAATTCAGCATGGCGATTCCCGTCACGTGCAGCTCGATGTCCGGGTAGCGCTCCTGGTACTCCGCCTCCAGCTCCCGGACCTTGGCCACGGTCGCCGGCAGCTCATCGCTCGACTCGCCCGGCAGCGCGATGCGCACGTTCACTCCCGTGGTGCCTCCGTCCTCGGCCATCAAACGGCCGACGATCAGAGGTTCGGAAAGGGAGACATCTCGGACCCGGCGCACCGCCTCGGGCGTGATCGGCCCGGCGGGGAGCAGGTCCTCCACGATGAGCTCGTCGCCGTCGGCCCACGTGTGCTGGAAGTTGGTGATCCCGTCCACCCGGGTTGAGTGCGGGATCTGCCAGGCGTCCTCCGTCAGTGACCGCGCGGCCTCCAGCACGCGCGGCTGGAAGACGTCTCCGCTGCGAGGCTTGAGGACAAACAGCACGTTGTCGTTCTTGGTGTAGACGTTCTCGACCTCCTCCCACGCGACCAGGTCCGGGTTGTCCTTGGTGAAGAACACGCGGTAGTTGGTCGCGAGGCTGAGGTGGCGCGCGCCGGCGGCGGCGGCCAGCACCAGCGCGGCCGCGATCGCCAGCACCGGCCAGCGGCGCCGTATTACCCAGTCTGCGTAGCGCGCCACCCGCGAGGGGGCCGTGCCGTCATCCTTTCGATCGGGCGCCGCGCCGTCCGCGCCCGCACCGTTCAAGTCCGAATCCGCCATCTTCATTCTCCTTGTCATACCTACTAGTCGGTATGTTCAGTGTCACAAAAAAAGCGACGCCTTCCCGCGGGGCGTCAGCCCGTCTCGAGCGGTCGCATGCCCTCCAGGTACCGCACGAACTCCTGCAGAGTGGCTCCGGCGATGGCCCGGCTCCGGTGACTCTTGGTCGTCCCCGCCAGGCCTTCGATCCCCGCGACGATGAACGCGGCGGCACCCGCCGGGTCAACGTCTCCTCGTACGTTCCCCGCCTTCTGCCCGCGCTCCAGCGCGGCGGCGATGCTGTCCCGCCACCCGCTGTAGAGCCTCTCCACGTGCGCGCGCAGCTCGTCGTCGGTCGCCGCCATCTCCTGCGTGATGTTGTTGAGAGGACAGCCCCAGGCGATGTCCTCGTCGGTGAGGCTGCCCGCCGTACCCACGATGCCGGCGCGGAGCTCGCTGATGGGATCCTCGCTGCGAGCCAGGGCCGCCAGCCAGCGCTCCTCTATCATGCCGGCGATCGCCTCGTCGATCACCGCGTGAAGGAGTTCCGCCTTGCTACCGAAGTGATGGTAGAGCGCGCCCTTGGTGACACCCGTGTCGGCCAGGATGCGATCCAGCGACGCCCCCTCGAAGCCGCGCTCCCGGATTTCGCGGAACGCGCACTCGATCAGACGCGCCCGCGTCCGCTCGGGGTCCCTGCTCCGTTGCTCGGTCGCAACCGCGCTCGCTCCCATGTTCATACCGACCAGTATGTATGCAAGTCGACGTTCCGTCAAGGGCGATGTCTCTGCGACGATCCGAGGGACCCCCCGGCCGCGGATGCGGATGGGGCCCCTCCCCCGCTAGGTTTCGTCCGTGACCCGGGCCGACCGCACACTCGGTCCGCTCTCCCCGGGGCGCTCGAGCCCCGCACAAACAGGAGGAACCAATGGGCATTCTCGGCTGGGCGGTGTTCGGCCTGATCGCTGGCGTCATTGCCAAGGCCATCATGCCGGGGAAGGACCCCGGCGGCTGGTTCATCACGATCCTGATCGGGATTGGCGGCGCAATGGTGGGAGGGTTGGTCGGCAGCCTGCTGGGGTTCGGCGGCGTCAGCGGCTTCAACCTCGGCTCGATGGCCATCGCCGTGCTCGGCGCCATCATCCTGCTGGGCCTCTACCGCATGACCAAACGCGGCTAGCCCCTCGGGCCGGCCGGGTACCGAAGAGGCCGCTCCGCCGCTCGGCGGAGCGGCCTCGGTTCGGCGAAACCCTTGCTCCCGAACCCGGGTTGTAGAAAGGTGTGGGCGGGCCTCGTGTTTGGACCCTCTCCCGCTGACCCGATTCCCTTGGCCAACGCCAGGCGCGGGCGCTCCTATGAGCGCCGGGCGCGGACGCGGGCGCAGTAGCGCCGATTTGGCCGAGCACGCCCCCGGATAGCGTCCGGGACTTCTTCGACCGAGGTGAGGGAGAGCCGTCGCACGTGGTTACCTCGCGAGCTCCGCGCGGCCGATTGGCCGCTTCCGCCGTATTGCTGCTGTTCGCCGCGCTCGCCCCCGGGCTCGCGGTGGCGCAGGAGTCGCGGTCGGGTTGGCTGCACACGGTCTGGGGCGACTCGGTCGACCTCCGGTCCGGCCGGCCCCCCGTCCATCTCCTGACTGAGGACTCGGGCACGTCGTGGCGGCTGGACGTTGCGGGCGCGATCGTCGCCGCGGGCCTCCGCGCACTGAACGGGCGCCGCGTTTCCGTTCTCGGCGACGCCCGCGCCGGAGCCGGAGCGGTCTTGGACGTCACCGCCATCGCGCCCCTGGGAGGGGGCACCGGCACGTCCGCCCTGGCCGCCGCGCCGCCGCAGAACGGCGCCAAGCCGTACGTGACGATCCTGTGCATGTTCGCGGACTCCACCACCACGCCCCACCCCAAGGCCTACTACGACGGCCTGATGACCGGGTCCGCATTTCCCGGAATGGACCACTACTGGCGCGAGTTGTCCGAAGACCGCGTGAACATGGGAGGCAGCCGGGTCGTGGGCTGGTATCCTCTTCCGGAGCCGATTGCCGGATACTTCCCGGGCGGCCTCGATGCCAACCCCGACTGGTCCAAGATGGTGAACGACTGCACGGGGGTGGCCGACGACGACGTGTTCTTCCCGGACTTCTTCGGGGTCAACCTGCAGTTCAACATGTTCATGAACTTCTCCTGGGGCGGCACGTCGGTTATCAGCCGGGACGGCGAAACCCGGTCCTCCCCCATGACGTGGATGGCCTCCTGGGCCGGCCCGTTCGTGTACGCGCACGAGATCGGACACTCCTTCGGCCTGCCGCACTCCTCCGGACCCTACGCGGCCGTCTACGACTCCCGCTGGGACGTGATGAGCGGGGGGCGGCAACTCGTCGACGGTGAGTGGGTGGGCGTCCACACCATCGGCTACCACAAGGACCTGCTGGGCTGGGTCGGGGCGGCGCGGAAGGTGGTGCCGGCGGCAGGTACCGAGAGCGCGGTGACTCTGGAACGGCTCGCGTCGCCCGCCACCGGGTCGGCGCTCCTGATCGAGGTCCCCGTCGACTCCCGCGTCTTCTACACCGTCGAAGCGCGGCGCTTCACCGGCTACGACGACCTGCTCCCCGGAGAGGGCGTCGTGCTCCACGAGGTGGACGACTTCCGGGCCTCGGACGCCCTGGTCGTGGACCCCGATGGAGACGGTGACCCCAACGACGACGGCGCCATGTGGCTGCCGGGTGAGACCTTCACCGACCCTGACGCCGGGTTCTCGTTGAGCGTCGACTCGGCCACCGCCACCGGGTTCGTCGTGCGCGTCCGGCGCGGCTTCGAGCTGCTGGTGGACCTGACGGGAGAAGGCGGCGTGTCCAGCTCCACCGGGGGCATGACGTGCGACCCGACTCGGTGCCGCGAGCTGATCGCGGAGAAGGATCTTCAGGTCACCCTCCAGGCCATCCCGGCGACCGGGTTTCGGCTGGACCGCTGGACCGGGCCCTGCGTCGGAAGCGGCGACTGCCAGGTGGCGATCAGCCGGGACGTAGCCGTGGGCGCGGTCTTCGTCTCCGACGCGCTGGCCATTCTCGGCGACAGCGCGCGGCCGGCGGCCGCCGTGGCCACGCCGTACGCGGACCAACTCGTGGCCTCGGGCGGCGACGCGCCCTACGTATGGCGGCTCGCGGGCGGGGCGCTGCCGGACGGCCTCGTGCTGGATAGCCTGACCGGCGCCGTCTCCGGCACTCCGACCCAAGCCGGCGACTTCGCGTTCGCCGTGGACGTCGTGGCCGGGCAGGCGACGGCGAGCAAGGGCTTCGGCATGAGCGTCTTCGAGGCGCTCGCGATCGCGCACGACTCCGAGCGCGCCGGCGCGGTGATGGGAGCGGCCTACGCGGACACGTTGACGGCGCTGGGCGGGGGCACCGGCCCGGCGAGCTTCGAGCTGGCCAGCGGGACGCTGCCGGCCGGCCTCTCCCTGGACGCCGGCGGCGCGATAACCGGGGTGCCCGCCCAAGCGGGGACCTTCGAGTTCCGGGTCCGCGTCAGGCGCGGCGGCTTCGAGGCGATCGGCGCGTTGAGCCTCGGCGTGACCAAGCCGATTCTGAGCGCAGACGCGGTCATTGCGCGGCTCATCGGCGGGTCGGGGCTCTCGGTGGACGAGGACCGCTTCCTGGACCTCAACGGCAACGGGAACGGCGCGGTCGACCTGGGCGACGTGCACAAGTGGCTCGTGGATACGGGCGTGGCCTCCAGTCCCGCGGCGGCACGCTTGCTCGCCTCGGTGGAGCGGGAGGAAGACCGATGAGCGCGCCGCGGCTGGGCCCCCGCGGCCCGCGACGTCTGGCGTCCACGTCGCTCGTGACGCTCGCGCTGGGGCTCGCCGCCTGCGGCGACTCCGGCCCCGCCGCTCCCCCTGGCCCGCAGGCCGGTCAGCTGTCCGTTGTGCTGTCGGCACCCACGGGCGCCCCCTCCGCGCTGCTGCTGCGGATCTCCGGGCCGGGCCCGATGACGGCGGTTACGCCGGGCGGACCCGACCAGACCGCGTTCGCCCAGGGAGAGGGCGAGGCCGTCATCACCGCCGCCGTCTTCGGCACCCTGCCGGACGGAGTGGCCGTGCTCCGCTTTCGGGTGCCGGACGTGGCGCGTGCGGACGGCTACCTGGCGACCCTTCTGCAGGCGTCGGACGCGGCATACGCGCCGCTGAGCGCGTCGGCCTACGCGGTGAGCGTGGAGTAATCGGGGAGTCTTCCGAGCCGTAAACGGCGGGCGGCGCGGCGGCATCCAAGCGGAGTCACCGACCCGGGTATTCCCGATCGGCCCGCCGGCGGGTGGGCCCCAGGAGAGGCCGATGCTTCGCCAACGCGCCGTCCGCTATCTGTTCGTGCTGTTACCGTCATTCCTGTCTCCGGGGCTCGGTGCGCAGGAAGCCCAGCGCCCCCACGGGCCGCCGGACCTGTCACCGGCCGAGTGGAGGGTGGACCTGCGTGCCCTGGCCGACGGCCTGATCGAGACCCACCTGAACGCCTTCCACAGCATCGACCGAGCCGAGTTCGACGCCGCCGTCGAGCGACTGGACGCGCGCGTCCCGGACCTGTCGACCGATCAGATGGTCGTTGAGTTCGCCCGCCTCGTGGCGATGATAGGCGACGGCCACACGCGGCTGTGGCTGACGCCCAACGACGAGAACGGCTTTCGGCAGGTGCCGATCCTCCTGTACTGGCTGGAGGGCGAGTTGCGGGTGTTGGGGATCGACGAGCGCTTCAACGAGGTGCTGGGCGGGCGCGTGATCGGCATCGGCGACCGCTCCGCCGTGGAGGCCGGCGACCTCGTCTTCCCGCTCACGCCCCGCGACAACCCCATCGGAGGTCGCGCCATCGGCCCGCGCTATCTGGCCATCCCGGAGATCCTCCAGGCGGTGGGGATAACCGAGTCCGCCGACCGCGTCACCTACCGCATCGAGACCCTGTCCGGCGAGACCGTCACGCTGACGCTCGACGCGGTACCGGACGCGGCCGCCGGCAATCTTTCCAACCGCCCTTATTTCGTGCCGAGGCCCACGGATTCGATTCGCATCGCGATGGCGCACGAGGCGGCTGGCACTCCGCCGCTTTGGCTGCGTGATCCGGGCGCGCGCTTCTGGAGGGAGTATCTGCCCGAATCCGGGACGCTCTACGTCCAGCTCAACGGCATCGGCGACGCCGAGGACGAAACCTTGGCGGAGTTCTTCGGCCGCGTCTACGCCGAAGCCGACAGCCTGCGACCGCGCCGGTTCGTGCTCGACCTCCGGCACAACGGAGGCGGCAACAACATGCTCAACATGCCCATCGTGCAGGGGCTCATCCGGCGCCCTTGGCTGGACCGGCCGGAGCGCGCGTTCGTGATCATCGGCCGGCACACGTTCTCGGCCGCCTCGCACCTCGTCACGCACCTCGAGCGGTTCACCAACGCCACCCTGGTGGGGGAGCCGATGAGCGCGAGCCCCAACCATTTCGGTGACAACCGACCGGTGCGGCTGCCGCATAGCGGTCTCGAGGCCCGCGCATCGTCGATCTACTGGCAGAACAGCCTGCCGGAGCCGTTCGAGACCCGCGACAGGACCTCCCCGGACCTGGGCGCCGAGCCCACGCTGGCGACGTACCTGGAAAACCGCGATCCGGCGTTGGAGGTGATCCTGGCTGCCGAAACCTTCATGCCCATCGACGAGACGATGCGGGTCGCATACGCGGAGGCAGGCGTCGACGGCGCGCTCGCCGCCTACCGGGCCTACCGGGCGGACCCGCGCTTCCGGTTCCAGAACTCCGAGACGGCGATCAACTCGCTCGGCTACGACCTGCTCGGGGACGGCGACGCTGAAGCCGCCGTGGCGGTCTTCCGGCTGAACGCGGAGGCGTATCCCGAATCGGCCAACTCCTTCGACAGTCTGGGCGACGGATTGCAGGCCGTGGGGGACAGGGACGGAGCGATAGCCGCCTATCGGCGCGCCCTCGAGATCGACCCTGATTTCGATGTGTCCAGGCGCAATCTGGAGGCGCTGGGGGCGGCTCCCTAGTGTACCGTTGCAGAAGTCCGGTAGGCATTCGGCTCGCGCTGCATCCCGCGCCTAGGTGCACACGGGACTTCCGCGCCGGCACACTAGTCGGGGAATGCCGCGATGCGCCCTATCAGGCCGTTCACCTGGTGGGCCGCCTCCAGCAAACGCTCCAGATCGGGTTCCAGGTCGCGCAGATCCCCCTCGACACAGCCGTCCTCCCGGAGCAGCTCCGCGTAGCCGATGAGCGCGTTCACGGGGTTCCGCAGCTCGTGGCGGATATGCGAGCCGAGGGCCACCGGATCCTCGGCTGCGGTGGCGAAGGCACCCGCGGGATCGAGGAAGGACGCGGCCATCGTGCGCAGCTCGGCGCCCGCCCGATGCATTCTGGCCAGAATCTCCGCGGCGTCCTCGAGACGGCCGCCGCGCGCGTCCTCGAGGAGCACTTGGCTGACCCCGGTGACGGCGTCGATCGAAGTGAGCAACTCCTGCCGCAGCCCGGCGAGTGGGGCGCCGCGGATATGCTGGGGACCGGGCGAACTCTCGTCAGTCGACATGACGCTCCGCGCCGCCGTCCGAGCCCGTGGCGATGTCTTCCCCGGCGTCTTTCTCGGGGTCCGTGACGCGACCGCTCTCCAGCAACGCCTCGATCTTCAGGAGTAGCCGCGAAAACTCGACCGGCTTGGTGTCGAAGTCATCGCAGCCGGCGTCGAGGGCCTTCTGGCGGTCCGCGGACATGGCGTGAGCCGTGAGCGCTATCACGGGCGTCCCCCACGTGCGTGCGTCCGAGCGAATCTCGCGCGTTGCCGACCAGCCGTCGAGGATGGGCAGGCTCATGTCCATCAGCACCAGGTCCGGCGCCTCCGCCAGCACCTTGTCCACCGCCGCTCGTCCGTCCGGCGCGACCGAGACGTCATAGCCTCGACGCGTCAGCCGGCGCGACAGCATGTCGCGATTGAGCTCGTTGTCCTCTACCAGAAGAATCTTCGGCATCGACGCGGCTACACGGAGTCGGTCGACGCTCGGGGGGACGCGGCGTCGACGGCGAAACCCAAGATACCGGCGCTGCCGCGACTGGCAAACGACCGAGCGGGGGACGCCTCCCCGCCCGCTCGAGGGGCCTCCTAGTGTACCGTTGCAGAAGTCCCGTAGGCATTCGGCTCGCGCTGCATCCCGCGGATGTCGGCACCCCGTGCACGGGAACGATAGCGGTCCGGCGAAGACGCGGGTGCGCGCCATGGGACGAGGGCTTGAGCGAGGGGACCGCAGGCTGCGCGCGCGAGACCATGCGCGCCGCCTGCGGGCGACGAGTCAGTCGGATTCTGGCTCCGGCAGAGTCACCTCGACCCACTGGGCGCCTTCCGCCGAGGCGGCGCCCAGGGCCAGCCCGATCAAGCCTCCTGCGGCCCCCATCGCGACGGAGATGGCGAAACCACCGCTGGTTGAATCGTCGTCGAACGAATGGATCGCCAGGCCGGTCGCTATCCCCAGGACGCTTCCCGCCGCCCCGGCGATCTTCATGGTGCGAGGCCGCTGACTCTCCCGGACGCGCAACTCCATCCGATCCACCGCCGACCTGGGAATCACCGCGGGTGGCCCGAGCTCGGTCAAGCTGATGTGAACGCTGTCCGCTCTGAAGCCATGGTAGATCCCCACCAGAGCGAAGCCGGAGGTCCAGATTCGTATGGGGGCACCCCGCCGAACCACGATGGAGGTCTGCTGCGCGTGGGCCCCGGTGGGGACCACGGTCGGGGCGGCAGCAGCGCACAGAACGAGCAGAAGAAGTCGGCGGGTGCGACTCATGGAGTCTACCGGGAGCAGGTGGGTCATCGCAGGCGGGAGCCTACCGTGACCTCGACTCCCGCCCGGTGTCAAGCTCCTTCCAGCAACTCGGCGAGCGACTCCTGCTCACGTTGCAGGCGGCCACACATGAGGTCGCACAGCCGCAGCACGTCCTCGTCCACGAGCCAGTAGCGCACGAAGGAACCGTCCCTGCGTCGCCCCACGAAGCCGGCGCCGTGCAGGACCTGCAGGTGCTTCGACACGTTGGCTTGGCCCAGCCCAGTGGCGTCCACGAGCTCACCGACGGTGCGTTCCCCCTCCAGAAGCGAGGACAGGATCGCCAGGCGCGCGGGCTCGGCCAGAGCCTTGAAGCGGTCGGCGACGAGGGACATCACCTCGGACGTCATGGGAGCGGCGGATTTCACGATCACCTTTCGCCTATCAGTGCGGCAGGCGGGGCCGCAGGGCCCCGTAGGTCCATGCGCCGAGGACCGCGGCCAGGAGGGCGACGACGATCCCGCCGGCCCCCGTGCCGACGAGCGCGAACATCGGCCCCGGGCACGCGCCCACCAACGCCCATCCGACGCCGAAGGTGATACCCCCGGCCGCGTAGCGAACGCCGCGTCCCAGCGACTTCGGAGGCACAATGATGGGCTCGCCGGTCGCCGATGTCGGCGCGAATCTCTTGACCAGCGTTACCGAGATCCCCGCGACCAGGAGCGCGGTGCCGATGACGCCGTACATGTGGAATCCCTGGAATCGGAACATCTCCTGAATTCGAAACCAGGAAACCACCTCCGACTTCGTCAGTGCGACGCCGAAGTAGACGCCCAGCAGGAGATAGACCCCGAACTGCGCGAGCGTCGTAGGTGCCGAGGCGCGAGTGATCGGCGCGCCAGACGGCCGCACGACCCCGCTCACGGGCGAGGCGCTCACTGCCCGAGGCCGATCACAAGGGGGAGCACCAGGAAGGTCGTCGCGAGCCCACCGGCGAAGAACCCCAGTACCGCTATCAGCGACGGCAGCTGCCGATCGGCGAGCCCCATGATCGCGTGTCCCGACGTACAGCCCCCCGCATACGCGGAACCGAAGCCGACGAGGAAGCCGCCGCCCACCACGGTGATGAATCCGCGCGGGGTTGCGAGCGCGGCCACCGAGATGAGGTCGTCGGGCAGCAGCCCCCCGAAGTCCCTCACCCCCAGCGCGAGCAGGTCGGCCCGGGTCGCGGCCGAGATCGCGACCTCGTCCGGCCCGGCCAGCAGGACCGCCGCGACCACTCCACCCGCCAGGATGCCGGCGGCGAACGCCAGGTTCCAGCCGCCGATCCTGCGCCAGTCATAGCGAAAGAACGCGATCCTGCCCGGAGCCGCGATGGCGCACAGCGTTCTGAGATTGGCCGACACGCCGAACATCTTGTTGCCGACCAGCAGGAGGGCGGGTACGACGAGCCCGATGAGGGGGCCGGCCACCCACCAGGGCCACGGCTCTCGTAGCGCGGCCAGCACGTCAGGCGCTCTCCGCGACGAGCGCCGGAGCGCCGCGCTCCACCTCGCGTCCCGAGCCGGCCCAGTCCGACCAATCCCCGCCCACGTAGCGAACGTCCCGCCCCAGCAGCGCCAGGTAGGACGAGGCAGCCGCGGACCGAGCTCCGCTCTGGCAATACACCAGCAGGGTGCCATCTGTCGGGACGCGCTCATCCAGGTACGCCGGCAGGCGGGTGTACGACGCGTTGACCGCTCCGGGGACGTGGCCCTCCTCGAACTCGGACGCGAAGCGCACGTCGAGCACGGCGGTGCCCGGGGCGTCACGCAGGACCGCTACTTCTTCGAAGGTGATGGTCGGGATGCTCGCGCTCTCGCCCCCACCGTCGAAGTACGCCCCGAGCGTCTCCGGCGTAGCGAACGCCGGCACGTTGTCGTAGCCGATGCGCACCAGGTCGCGCACTGCCTCCTCCACGCGGGATTCGTCCACGACGAGCAGCAGCGGCGCTCTCTCATCCACGACCAGGGAGCCGATGACGGTATTGAACGCCGTGTTCAGCGGCGCGTACAGAGACCCGGGAACGTGCCGGTCCATGAACGCCGCACGGTCCGAGCGGGTGTCCACCACCAGCGCCCCTCCCTCCCGCAAGGCGGCCCCGAGCTCGTCCGCGCTCAGCCCTCTAGGTCTGGGAAGGGGCCCGAGGATCGGCACGCCGTCGCGGTTGTCCCGCTTCATCCGAGCGAAGTACAGTTGCGGCTCGGGCTGACCGGCGAGGATGGCCGCGACGAAATGGTCCTTGCCTGCGCCGGCGTCGGCGAGCGCGGCGTTGTAGAGCTTTTCGTAGCCGACGGTGCTCATGGGGACCGCGCCGAGCCCCTTGCCGCACGCCGAGCCCGCGCCGTGTCCGGGCCATACCTGCAGGTGGTCGGCCAACTCGTTGAACAGCGGGAGCGAGCCGAACAACTCTCGCGCCGCGTCTTCCTGTACGCCCTCGATGCCGGCGGCCTGCTCCAGCAGATCCGGGCGCCCCAGGCTTCCCACGAACACGAAGTCCCCGGTCGCGACACCGATCGGGGTCGAGGCGCCGCCGCCGTGATCGACCACCACGAAACTCATGTGCTCCGGCGTGTGCCCGGGCGTATGCAGCGCGCGGATCTCGATGTTGCCGACGCGGAAGGTGTCTTCGTGCCTCAGGAAGGTGACCTTGTACGGCGTTCCGTCCGCGCGCGCGCCGCGCGCCCAGTTGGAGCGCCAGTCCTCACCGCCTTCGTCCGACAAATAGAGACGCACGTCGTGCTGCTCCGCGAACTCGCGCGCGCCCGACAGGAAGTCGGCGTGAATGTGCGTCTCGGCGACGGCGGTAATGCGCACGCCCTCGGCCGTCGCGGCGCGTACGTACTGGTCGATGTCCCGCTCGGGATCGATCAGCAGGGCCTCGCCGGTGGCCTGGCAGCCGATCAGATAGGCGTACTGGGCAAGCTTGGGGTCGTGGTATTGCCTGAGGATCATCGTTCCGGTCTCCGGCCGATGTTGAGGTTTTCGCTCCAAGATACAGCTATACAGTTGATTGGTTGACCGGGCAAGGTTGTGGTGGCTGTCGTAGTCTGAGACCGGAGCGCGGTTGATCGAACGGCCGCTCTCCCGGAATCTTGTCCGGACCCCATGCGCCGACGAGGAGGTGGCTTGACCACGGACGCGCCCGCAGCGGCGGTTTACGAGACGGACCAGAGGCCGGCCCACGCGATCGACGTGCGGGCGGCCGCGGCCACGCTCGCCATCCTGTGGCTGGGCCTGGGCGTGTTGGATGTCGCCACCCGGGGCATCCTGACGTCGGCGGCGGGGAACACGCGCCCCTTGCTCTTCTACGTTGGAGAGGGGGTCGAGTGGCTCCCCTGGGCCGCGCTCTCCGTCCCCGCGGCGGCGTTCGCGCGCTGGGCGCGGCCGGACAAGCACGGCTGGGGGCGCACGCTGGCGCTGCAGCTGGGCGCGGGTCTCGCGTTCGCTTTCCTGCAAGGACTGGCCGCGACCGCGGCGCTCGAGGCCATCGGGATCGGCAGGCTGGCCTTCGGACCACAGTACGTGGCGCACCTGAACGCCCACTTCGTGCGCTGGTTCGGCACGTATCTCGCCGGCGTGGGGGCGGTGTATTTTCTCGCCTTCCACAAAGATTGGCGGCGCGAGGCGCACGCCGCGCAGGAAGCGGAGCAGCGCGCGGCGGAGCTCGAGGCGGAAGCAGCCAGGGGTCGGTTCGACGCCCTGCGACGTCGCCTCGACCCCGATCGGGTTCAGGCGAGCCTGTTGGCCATCCGCGCCGACGCTCTCGCCGGCCGCGGCGTCGCGGCAGAGGGGCGCATCGCCGCGCTGGGTGAGGAACTCCGGCGGAGTCTCGGGTCGGTGCCAGACGGCGCTGGTCAGCACGGGGCACAGGAACGCCACCCGGTCGACGGAAGGCTGAGCCGAGCCCTCACGGCCGGTCCACCCTCCGCGCCGGCGGCGGCGGCGACCGGCCCTGGCCGCAGCGAGCGGGCGGGCGCGCGCGCGGCGCTCCTGGCCGGCCTTCCGGTGCTGCTGTTCTGGTCGATCTACATACCGGTGGACCTGGCCAAGGACGCGGTGTTTCTGAGATCGACCGGCGCGCCCGTGACGTTGGCGGCGTTCCGCGACCCGCTCGGCTGGTGGTTCTGCTGGCTCCTCCTCACCCCGGCGATCATCCTCGTCGGCCGCGGGCTCCGCCCCGAGCGGCTGGGCTGGCGGCGCGCCGTTCCCGCGCACCTGGCCATCGGCGTCCTCTTCGTGCTCGCGCAGGCCTCCCTGGCGGTGACCTGGTTTCGCGCCGCGCCGGGGGTTCAGGTGGGCTTCAGCCAGCTCCTCCTCACCCACCTCACCGCCTTCGGCCTGGCCAGCTACGGGGTCTACCTGGGCGCCGCGGGCGCCTACTACGCGGGGCGGTACTACCGCGACTGGCGCGAGCGCCGAGGGGCCGCGAGGGCCGCGCGCCTGCGCGTGGCCCGGCTGGAGTCGTTGCTGGCGCAGGCCCGCACCGAAGCGCTGCGCCGCGACCTTCATCCGCACTTTCTCTACAACGCCCTGCAGTCGGCGGCCGGTCTCGTGCGCGAGGGGGCGCCGGAGCGCGCGGCCGACATGATCGGAGCCCTGGATGAGCTGCTGGCGGCCTCCCTCCGCCGGGACGATGAACCCAAGGTGACGCTGGCCGACGAGCTCGCGCTGTTGGACCGTTACCTCGCCATCGAGACGGTTCGCTTCGAGGATCGGCTGCGGGTGCGCCGGGACGTGGAGCAGGGGCTGGAGGGGTCCCTCGTGCCTACGCTGCTGCTGCAGCCGCTGGTGGAGAACGCGGTGCGCCACGGAGTGGCGATGCAGGTAGACCCGGTGACGGTACGCATAACCGCCCGCGCCGTGGGCGGGCGCCTGCAACTGACCGTGGAGGACGACGGGCCCGGGCCGCCCGACGACCCGGCATCGTCGAACGGGATCGGCTTGGCCAATACGCGGGCTCGGCTACGCCACCTGTACGGAACGGAAGCCCGCGTGGAGTTGGCGCGCGGCGAGACCTCCGGCGCGGTGGCCCGAGTCGAATTACCGCTGGACCGACGGGAGGGAGACCTCGATGCGGTCGCGTCCTGAGGAGGCGTCGGGTCGCATGCGAGTGCTCATCGTCGACGACGAGCCCCACGCCCGCGCGTATATCCGCTCGGTGCTCGAGGCCATCGGCGACGTGGACGTCGTCGCGGAATGCGGCGGCGGCGCCGAGGCCGTCGCGGCGATCGAGGCGCAGCGCCCCGACGCGGCCTTTCTCGACATCGCCATGCCGGAGATCGACGGCTTCGACGTGATCGAGATGGTCGGCCCGGACCGCATGCCTCCGGTGGTGTTCATCACCGCTCACGACGAGGGCGCGGTGCGTGCCTTCGAGCTCGCGGCGGTGGATTACCTGCTCAAGCCCATCGACGAGGAACGCCTGGTTCAGGCGGTCGAGCGGCTGCGCCTCAAGCTGGCCTCCCAATCTCCGGCGGACGTGGCGAGCGCCCTGCGCGCCGCCCTGGCCGCACGCGGCGGGTCTTCCTTCGCGCGGCGCATCATGGTCCGGACCGAGCACGGCATGGCTTTCGTGCACGCCGATGACGTCGACTGGCTGGAAGCGGACGGCAAGCACGTCATCGTGCACGTCGGGGAGGTCTCGCACCGCGTGCGCTCCAGCCTTGCCGCCATCGCGGAGCGGCTCGATCCGGCTCGCTTCGCGCGCGTGCACCGCTCTGCGGTAGTCAATCTGGAGCGCGTGCGCGAGGTCCAGCCGTGGTACGGCGGTGACTTCGTGGCGATCCTTGCGACCGGCGCCCAGGTCCGGGTGAGCCGAAACTTCCGCGACAACATCCTGCGCACCACGTCCTGAGGGCCGGCGCGCAGGGAGCTCACCCGGCCCGGCAGCCGCCGCCTGGCCCTCGGCCCGTCCGACGCGGCTCGCACCCCTCTGTCGCGGCCTGCACCACCTCTGCACGGCTCAGGCCGTCGCGTCATCGGGGCGGCGGCCTCCGTTCGTTTCACTGTGGCGCACGTACGAACACCTCTGGCCGGAGGCAACATGGGCCGCACACGCGAAGTGGGGTCGGGAGCGCGAGTACTGTCCCTGGCGTTGGCGCTGGCCGCGCCCTCAGGCTGCGGCGGAGATGCCGGGCCCGGACCTACCCCCATGCCGGACCCGGAAGCCGACCTCTCCGTGACCGCCTCCGCCCCGTCCACGGTGGCGGTGGGCGCCACGATCAACGTCTCCATCCAGGTTGGAAACGCGGGTCCGACGGCCGCCAGCGATGTCGCGCTGGTGGCGACGTTGCCCGCCGGGGCGTCGTTCGTCAGCGCCTCCGACGGCGGCAGCGCGAGTGGGAGTCAGGTGTCCTGGTCGATCGGGACGATCGGGGACGGGCAGACCGCCTCCCGCACCCTGACTCTGACGGCCGATGCCGCCGGAGCGCGCACGGTCACGGCCAGCGCGACCGCCTCCACGCCGGATCCAGATCCTTCGAATAACGGCGGCGGCGCGGCCGCCTCGGCGACGTTCACCGTCGTCGTACAAGCCGACGTGCGGGTGTCGGTCGCGGGACCGGGCGCGCTGCTGCCTGGTGATGACGCCACCTGGACGGTGACCGTCGCCAACGACGGGCCGTCCGCCGCGGCCGATGTCGACGTGACTCTGGCCTTCAACGCCGCGCCCGGCGGGATCACCCCCTCGGACGGGGGCGCTCAGAACGGGAGTACGGTATCCTGGCCGGCCGTGGCGACGATCGGGGCGGGCGCCTCGATCACGCGCACCGTGACGGCACCGACGCCCCCCGTCGGGCCGGTGGACGCCACGGGAGCGGCGACCGCTTCGACCAACGACCCCACGTCGAGCAACAACGACGGTTCCGCGGCGGCGGCCCGCGGACGGTTGATCGTGGGCTTCGCGTCGGCTCTCACCATCACCGGCGAGGCGGCCGGAGACCAGTTCGGGTGGGTCATGGACGTGGTCGGGGACCTCGACAACGACGGCGCGAACGAGTTCGTCATCAGTTCGCCGACCAACGACGCGGGTGGCAACAACGCAGGGCGGGCCTACGTGTACAGCGCGGCCACCGGCCAGCTGATCTACACCTTCACGGGCACACAGCCTGGAGCGCAGTTCGGGCACATGGTGGACGGAGCCGGCGACGTGAACAACGACGGCGTGCCGGACATCGTGGTCGGCGCCCCGTTCTCGGCCAACGGCAGGGCGGTGATCTTCTCGGGCGCGGACGGATCGGTGCTGTACAGCATCGACGGAGAGAACGCCGGCGACGGCTTCGGCACCGCCGTGGGCCGGCTGGGCGACGTCAACGGCGACGGGCACGACGACGTGCTGATCACCGCCACGGGCCACGACGGCGGCCTGGCCAACTCGGGACGCGTCTACGTCGTCTCCGGAATCGACGGCAGCGTCCTCGTGACCAAGAACTCCGCCGCCTCGAACTCGGGCTTCGGTACCTCGGTGGGCGGCGTGGGCGATCTCACCGCCGATGGCGTGCCGGACTTCGGCGTGGGTGCGCAGAACGCTCCCGGCAATGGGCGCATATACGTGCTCAACGGAGCCACCGGGGACACCGTGTTCTTCTCGGTCGCCGCCGACGGAAGCGGCGGGTCCCTGGGCCAGTTCTGGCTGAACCCCGTACCCGACATCAACGACGACGGCCTGCCCGAGATCTTCGCCGTCGACATTAGCGATAACCAGGGCGGTTCGCTGGCCGGCAAGGCGTACGTGATCTCGGGCGCCGACGGCTCCAAGCTGCTGCGCCTTGTGGGCGAGGCCGCAGGGGACCAATTCGGCATCGGCCGGGGCATCGCCGACGTGACGGGCGACGGCAAGGGCGACCTGTTCCTCGTCGGCTGGCTCAACGACGAAGGCGCCCCCAACGCCGGCAAGGGCTACGTCTACTCCGGGGCGGACGGATCGGTGGTGCGCACCTTCACGAGCACCGTTGCAGGCGAGAACCTGGGTTTCGACGCCATCGGACTGGGCGATGTGACGGGCGACGGGATCTACGACTACCTGATTTCAGGCGGCATTTCACCCAGCACTCCAGGTCACGTGCACGTGGTGGCCGGGTTGCCGTAGGCCGCCCGACGAGCGGACGTCGGCGTTTCCGAGGGGCCCCCTCCGCGGCGACGCCGACCCGGCGGAGGGTGCGCTAGGCGTGCCCTCCGTCGGCCCCCTTACGTCCCTACGGCAGGTACTCGTGGGGGATCGAGCCCGCGCCGTTCTCTTCGTCCCACGCGATGGAGGCGATCCACCAACGGCCGTCAATGCGCACGAGATTGAACGAGTTGATGCCGCGGCCCAGGATCCTTTCGTCCTCCCAGAAATGCTTCTGGTAGGTGCTCATCGCCTGGGCGATGTCGCCGTAGGTGTCCAGGTCGATGTGGACCTGTTCCTCGGCGAAACCCCGGTCCCCGTCGCCCCCGTCCGGCTGGCCTATCCAGTCGATGAAGCCCTGGACGGTGAGCACGCGCGAGGTCCCTCCGGTCTGCTCCGTATTGGGAACGAGCACGGCAGACGGAAGGTGGAGCGACCGAAACCTCTCCCAGTCGTATTTCTCTCCCGGCGGCCGGGCCAACGATGCGTACGCGGCGAGAATCGCCGCCTCGGGCGTGGCCACGTCCTCGGGCCGCGGATACTCCTGCGCGTCCAGAGGGGCCGCCAGCGCGGCGAGCGCGGCAAGAGTCAGCACGGTTCGTGTTGCCATCTCCATCTCCGATCGGATGCGGTGCGTCCGCCGGACGGACTCGCGGCCCTCCGACGTTGTGGGAGAATGTGACAACCGAGCGAGGGATCGGGTTGCGCCCTCGCCTCACGACCCGGGCCAGGCGAGCCACGGCGGGGCGCAGCTCGTTCTCGCCCGCGGACCCGAAACCCGGCGCTCCGGCCGCGCCTCCAGCGAACCGCTTTATTTACCGTTTGTTCGTGAACAAGGACCACCGCGGCAGGCAGTCCTCAGGCCTGTAGCAGGCGCATCGCGAGGTCCACGTACTCCCGGCCTCGCTGCAGATCGAGCTCCCGCTTTCCCGTCACCACCAAGCCCGACACGAAGGTGTGCAGGAATCCCGCCAGCTCCGCCGGGGAACGGTCCGACTGGATGGATCCGTCCCGCTGGCCCCGCGCTATGGCGTCCGCCACGAGGGACTCGACGTGCGCGAAATGGCGCGCGAGAACGGCATCGACCACGGCGTCGTGCGGGGCCACCTCCACCACGGTGTTGACCGCGAAGCAGCCGCGCCTTGCGCAGTACGATTCGCACATGCTGAGCGACATCTCCAGCCACCGACGCACGCCCTCCACCGGGTCCGTTGCGTCGCCCAGCAAGGCCCTCAGCCGGTCCAGGCCAGCGTCCAGATAGGCGTTGAGCGCCGCCAGAAAAAGGGCGTGCTTGCCGCCGAACGCCTGGTAGAGACTTCCCTTGTGGAGTCCGGTTGCGGCCTCCAGGTCGGCCACTGTGGTCGCCTCGTAGCCGCGAGCCCAGAACGCCTCCAGCACTTGCCACAATACGGCGTCCGTGTCGAAGGATCTGGGGCGCCCGCGCGTCGCCCTGGTCGCTTGTTTTCCGTTCATCTTGCGCTCAAGCTACGGTATGATTACCGTCTGGTCAAGAAAGAGTCGGCGGTGTAGGCGGAGAGCTGCGCTGCCCGCGACGAGATTCAGAATATGGGCGGAGGATAACGATATGCACGAGGTCGTAGTTTCCCGGACCGTCAGCGTCACGGCTGATCGGGCCTGGGAAGCCTTGGACAACTTCGGTTCGGTGGCCGATTTCAACCCGGATGTGGCGATGTCGGCGATCACCAACGATGTAGCGCGCGGCAACGGCGCGGAGCGGGTCTGCAGCTTCTACTCCGGTGGCCAGGTGCGGGAGCGCGTGGTTCGGTACGTAGCGGGTGAGGAACTCGACGTGCAGATCGTCGACGCAGGCCCCTTCCCCCTCACCTTCGCCCTCGCCACCATGCGGGTGCGCCCCGCCGGGGAGGCTCGAGCCAATGTGGAGATGCGCTTGCGCTTCAAGCCCAAGTTCGGCGTGCTCGGCTGGCTCATGGGCAAACTCATGATGGAGGGGCAGTTCCGGAAGGCGCTCGGCGGGATGCTCAAGGGCCTCGAGGATCATGTCCAGACCGGTCGCCGCGTGGGACGTCGCGGCGTGCTCCTGGAGGCCGCCTAGTGGGCACGGGCCCCGGTCCCCATCACTACCACCAGATCGACGCGCCCGCGCGGCGGATCCGCGTCCTCCTGGAGGGGGAGGTGCTCGCGGACTCGACCAGGGCGCTGGCGCTCAAGGAGGTGGGGAGAGGGGTACACGACACAGTCTACTACTTCCCCAGCGAGGACGTCGACGCGGAGCGGTTGCACGGATCCGACACGCGCACGACCTGTCCGATCAAGGGGCAGGCTTCTTACTGGTCCATCGCGCACCGCGGCGAAGGGGGCACGGCGCTCCCGGACGCGGTCTGGAGCTACGAGAATCCGATCGAGTACTCCAAATCGATCGAGGGGATGCTCGCCTTCGATAGCCGCCGCGTCGCCATCGAAATCGGTCCCGAAACCGTCGCCATAGACAAACCCTGACAGGAGCTGACCGAATGTCGCAGATCATATCCGTAGTGGGAGCAACCGGAGCCCAGGGAGGGAGTCTCGCGCGGGCCATTCTGGACGATCCCGGGAGCGGCTTCAAGGTGCGCGCCCTGACGCGCAATCCGGAGTCCGACGCCGCACGGGCCCTGGCCGACCGCGGAGCCGAAGTCGTGCGCGCCGACCTGGACGACGCCCCGTCGCTGCGCGCCGCCTTCGAGGGGAGCCACGGAGCCTTCTGCGTGACCAACTTCTGGGAGCATTTTTCTCCGGAGAAGGAGGCGGCCCAGGCGCGCGCGCAGGCACAGGCGGCCGCCGACGCCAGCGTGGCGCACGTCATCTGGTCAACGCTCGATGACACGCGCGAGTTGGTCCCGTTGTCCGACGACCGCATGCCCACCCTGCTGGAGCGTTACAAGGTCCCGCACTTCGACGAGAAGGGTGCGGCCGACGCGGTGTTCCTGGAGCTGACTCCGGCCACGTGTCTGCAGACGGTCTTCTACTGGGACAACCTGATCCACTTCGGCCTGGGCCCGCAGCGAGAGGGCGGAACCGCCTACTTCAATCTGCCCATGGGCGAGGCGAAGCTGCCCGGCATCGCCGCCGAGGACATCGGCCGGTGCGCGTACGGCGTGTTCAAGCGCGGAGAGTCGCTGACCGGAAAGACCATCGGCATCGCCGGCGAGCACCTGACGGGAGCGCAGATGGCGGCGGCGCTGACCGACGCGCTGGGGGAGGAAGTCGTCTACCGGGCGATACCCTTCGACGTGTACCGCTCCTTCGACTTTCCGGGCGCCGAGGACATGGGCAACATGTTCCAGTTCAAGCACGACTTCGAGCCGCGGTACACGGCCTCACGCTCGATCGAGCTGGCCAGGGAGCTCAATCCGCGCCTGCAGACGTTTGCGGACTTTCTCGCGGCCAACGCGCACCGCATCCAGATCGGCGGGGAGAGCTAGAGCCTCACGAGCCGTTGGGGGCGTTCGCCGCGGCGAGCGCCTCCAGCCGGCGCCGCAGTTCGACCTCGTGGTAGAGCCTCTTATCCAGCGGGCCGGGGTCGCTTGATCTCCGGGCGATTGGCCGCCGCAGGGCCGTCCGGAGAACGTCGGACATCCAACGGGTGTACGCCGATCTCGTTCCCCGTGCAACCGAGGCCTTGTCAATGAGGATCAATCCCGCGCCCACCTTGCTCGCGTGCCTGCTCGCGCTCTGGGCGGCGTCCCCTCCCGCCGTGAGCGCGCAGCAGCTCATACCGTTCACGTGGAACGAAGACGCGCGCTGGCTGCGCGCCGAATTCGCCGAGCAGCACGCGAACGCGTTCCACGCCCGCACGAGGGCCGAATACGACGCGGCCTTCGATCGCCTGACGGAGTGGATTCCGAGGCTCGACCCCACGGGCGATCACGCGGTCGTGGTCGCGTTCGCGCGGACGGTGAACGCGGTGGGCGACGGACACTCCGGCATCCGCCTGTTCGCCGACACCGCGATCGCCTTTCGCGCGCTGCCCGTTCGGCTTGGCGCCTATCCCGGGGGCCTGTTCGTGGAGGCCGCCGCGCCCGAGCACGCCGACCTCGTGGGCGCCCGCGTGCGCGCCCTGGGGAACGTGCCGGCCGCCGCCGCGCTGGGCATGGTCGCGCCGCTCATCGCGCGCGACAACGACATGGACGTGCTGCGCTTCGGACCCGCGCTGCTGGTCATGCCGGAGGTACTGCACGCGCTGGGGGCGGTGTCGAACCCCGAGGCGGTGGACGTGGAGCTGGAGAGCGACGGCGAGCGCTGGACGGTCCGGCTCTCGCCCGGCCCGATTCCCTTCCTCCTGGAGGGACACAGCCTCCTGGATGTGCGCGGCGCGCGCGCGGGCTGGCCAGACGCGCTGGGCATGAATGCTCCGGAGGGCTCACCCGTTTCGCTGCTATTTCGCGACCCCGAGGCCGATTTCTGGGCGGAGTGGCTGGACGAGGAGCGAGCCATGTACGCACAGGTCAATAGGATCGGCGACTCCCCCGAGCAGACCTTCGAAGAGTTCTCCGAGCGGTTGGTCGCGCGCGCGGACTCGCTGGGGGCGGAGCGCCTGCTTCTGGACCTGCGCTGGAATCGCGGCGGCGACAACTACCTGATCCGGCCCCTGGTGCGGTCGATAGTCCAGTCGCGTTTCGACGAAGAGGGCCGGCTGTTCGTGCTGATCGGCCGCTACACCTTCTCCGCAGCGCAGAGCCTGGTGAACGAGCTCTCGCGGCTCTCCTCCCCGGTCTACGTGGGTGAGCCCACCGCGGCCGCGCCCAACGGGTACGGAGACAACCGCAAGCTCGTGCTGCCGAACAGCCACATCACGGTGCGCGCCTCCTACCTGTGGTGGCAGCAGCGAGACCCCCGCGACGAGCGGCGCTGCACGGCGCCTCACGTCCACGCGCCCATGACCTTCGAGGACTATCTGCAGGGCGCGGATCCCGGGCTGGAAGCGGCTCTCGCTTGGGCGGGCGAGGGGGACGCGGGTGACGGCGGGACCGGTGCGGATGATCCCGCGCTCGACGCCGAGGACCCCGCGGCCGCCTACCAGGCGCTGCTGTGCCGGGACGGGCCACCCCGGTTGGGCCGGATGTTCTGACGTCGCGCGACGCTGCTAGTGTGCCGTTGCACACTAGGAGTCGGCGGCCGCCCACAGCTCGCACGTCCAGAACAGCGTTCCGGCATCCGAGACCCGCCGAAAGCCCGCCGCCTCCAGCCGCTCGGTAATGCCTCCTTCGGCGTGCACGAAGGTGCGAAAAGGGTTGCCGCGAAAGCGGCGCCTGAGGTTCTCGAAGGCGGCGCCCGCGCGTACGTACCACCGATCGCGAGGGTAGGTGAGGGCGACCCAGCGGACTCCCGTCGCGAGCGTCGCGTCCAACAGCGCTCGGTAGTCCGGGTAGCAGCAGACGACTCGGTGCAGCGTGGCCAGGTCCGCGCAACCTACCTCATCCCGCGCCGCCACCACGTCCCCCGCGATGAACCGGTAGCGGTCCGCCGTGCCATCGCCGCGGGCTTGCTCACGGGCCACCGCAAGGTACGCGGTCGACTCATCGACCATCGTCACCGCGTCCACTCGCTCGCCCAGCAGCTCGCGCCCCAGCACGCCGACCCCCCCGCCGATGTCGAGCAAGGTCGCCCGTTCGATGGGCTGCTCGCCGATCAGGTCCAGAAGCGCGCGGCTCAATGGATCGACGCCGTTCTTCAGGTAGGCCTCGGCGTCCCGCTGCGCCATCTCCGACCCGAAATGGCGGTCGGCTACGTCGACGTGGCAGCAGGAAGTCATGCGTCCGGCAGGCCGTCCTCGGCGACCTTCTCGAGCGCCCCCGCGAAACGGTCGATCTCTTCCAAGGTGGTATAGACGTTCGGCGTCACGCGGATGCCGTTGAACTCGTCGTGTTTGATCGAGGTCACGAAGATGCGGTGGCGTTTCCACACGTGGTCGGCCAGCGCCGGGGTTTCCACGCCGTCGATCCCCACCGTCGAGATCGCGCAGCCCATCGCCGGATCCCGAGAGGTGTAGAGGCGCACCCCGGCCGTCCCTTCCACGCGCTCCATCCACCGGTCGCGCAGGAACCGCAGGCGAGCCGCCTTGCGCTCGCCGCCAATGGACTCGTGGAAGGTGAGCGCCTCGGCGATCGCGTTGTGGTTGGCGGCGGGATGCGTGCCGATCTCCTCGAACTTGCGGATGTCGCCGGCCTGCTCCTCGGTCGCCGCCATGAGCGGCCAGACGTCCGGAATTCGCTCCTTCTTGACGTGCAGGAAGCCGGTGCCGATGGGCGCGAGCAGCCACTTGTGCAGGCTCGTGCCGTAGAAGTCGCAGCCCAGGTCCGCGTGCGTGAAGGGGAAGTGGGCGTAAGCGTGCGCGCCGTCCACGATCGCCTCCAGCCCGTGGCGCTGCGCCAGCGCGACCAGGTCGCCGACCGGGAAGATCTGCCCGGTCAGGTTGGTGATGTGACAGAAGTGCAGGACTCGCGTGCGCGGCCCGATGGCCTCCTCGAAACGCCTCACCAGATCGTCCATGGAGGTGGCCGGCACCGGAAAGCTGATCTTCCTCACGGTGATCCCCTCGCGCCTGACGCGCTGGTCCCACGTCGTGAGCATCCTGCCGTAGTCCTGGTTGGTGGTCAGGACCTCATCGCCCGGCTCCAGGTCCAGCCCCAACTGGACGATCTCCAGCGCCTCCGAGGCGTTGCGCGTGATCGCGAGCTCTTCCGGATCCACCCCGAAGCTGCCCGCCAGCCGTTCGCGCACGCTCTCGATGGCCGGCTCCAGGATCTTCCACATCGTGTAGGCCGGCGCCTCGTTGGAGAATTCCAGGTAGCGTCGCAGCGCCTCCTGCACGACGCGCGGCGAGGGGCACACGCCGCCGTTGTTCAGGTTGACCATGCTCCGGTCGATGGCGAACGCGCGCTGGATCTCCGCCCAGTATTCCTCATCGCCCGCCACGTCCAGCGGCGATCGGCCCCGTACATGGCGATTCGCGTCGCCGAGCGTGCGCTCCCAGGCGTCGGTCAGGGAGGCCATGCCGGCGGCCGGTCGAGCCCACAGGGCGGCGGGCGCGGCGACGGCGAACGCGCGGGACAGGAAGCGGCGACGATCTAGCATGGGCGGCCTCGGCGTGGAGAGTGCGTTGCCATCAACCTAAGGCGCGGGAGGATCCGAGGCGCGCCCAGACGATCAGCCCCGACGCCGCCGTCAGGACGGCCGCCGCGCGGATCGCGCCCGCGTCGCCCACCAGCGCGGCGAACGCGCCGATGCCCAGCGCCCCCACCGCGTACCCGGCGTCCCGCCAGAACCTGTAAACGCCCAAAGCGGAGGCGCGCCAGGATGCCTCGGAGAGGTCTGAGACGGCGGCCAACAGGGTCGGATAGACGAGCGCGGTCCCGAGGCCGAGGACCACGGCCGCCGCGAGGAGCGGCCTGAAGGAACTCGCGCTGGCGACCGCGGCGATCGCAACCGCCTGCAGCAGCAACCCGCTCACGACGAGGCCCGGCCGTCCCACGCGGTCACCCAACGGTCCGGTGCCGAGCTGTGCGATCCCCCATACGCCGGGGTAGACGGCGGCGAGGATGCCGATCTCCCGCAGGCTCATGCCCACGGACGCGAAATAGACCGGAAACAGGGCCCAAGCGACGCCGTCGTTCAGGTTGTTCACGAGGCCGGCCTGGGAGCACGCCTGCAGCCGGCTGTCGCGCCAGGTGACCCGCCCGAACACGTCCGCGAGCCCCGCGCGCGGTTCGCCCTCGGACTCTCGCGTCCCCGCTGGTCTGGTCTCGCGCACGAACAGGACGCTGAGCGCCAGGCCTATCGCGGCGACCGCGATGCCCAGATAGAACGGCTCCGGACGGAGGCCCGCGCGGACGGCGATCTCGCCCGTGGCGTAGGCCATGACCGCAGCCGCGGTGTAACCGGCAAACTCGTTGAGTCCCGCCGCCAACCCGCGCCTTTCGGGACCCACCAGGTCGATCTTCATGACGACCGTCATCGACCACGCGAGCCCCTGGTTCACGCCCAGGAGCGCGTTGGCCGCCACGATCCAGCCCCAGGAAGGCGCCCAGATGATCAGGAAAGGCACGGGGAGCCCGGCGATCCAACCGAGCACGAGCACGAGGCGGCGGCCGAAGCGGTCGGCCAGGTGGCCCGCCGCCAGGTTCGTGGTCGCCTTCACCAGGCCGAAGGAAGCCACGAACGAGAGCACGGCCGCCGAGGAGGCGACGCCGAACTCCTCCCGTGCGAGCAGGGGCAGGACCGTCCGCTCGAGGCCCACCATCGCGCCCACGAA
>JBDLIA010000033.1 GCA_039715185.1 Gemmatimonadota bacterium | reverse complement strand
GCGCCAGGCGCCCGCCCTTCGGGTGTAACGTCGCGAAGGGAGCGCGGCCGCTCAGGCCTCGATCTCCTCGATCGCGATCGTCTTGAGGCCTCCCCGGTCGAATACCTTGCCGGTGACGGTGACGGTGTTCTCGGCGTGCTCCTTGAGGCGCTCGTTGTCGCCCACGCCCGGCATGCCCATGCTGACCGGTACCATGATGGTGCCGTCTTCGGTCATCAGCGCGAGCGGGATGCCCTTGTCGGCGCACACCTGGGCGCACATGCGATGGTCGTCGCCGGACAGGTTGTGCACGACCTTGCACGACAGATCCACGACGGTGACGGTCAGGGTCTCGCTCTCCGCCGCTTCCTGGGCGTTGAGCCCCGTCGCGCCGAAGGCGACGAGAGCCGCGACCGAGAGAGCTACACGCTTCATAGGTACCTCCATCTGGGGGGCAATTACGCCGGCGTCAGTGCGGGCACCGGCCGTAAGAGACGTCCTCAGAAGGCACACGTGGGTCCCGGGGTTCCCGGGTTTTGTCCCGCCGCGATGTGCGCTGGTCCGGGGCTCCGGCTAGTGCTCGTGTCCGGGGTCTTCGGCCGGCGCGGCGCCGTGCGCGTGATCGGCGCCGCCGCCGGCAGGCCCGTCCACCTGGAACGGCAGCTCCGCCGCGTGGGCGCCCGCTTCGTCGAAGTTCACGTAGAGCACCCAGTCGCCCTCCATGGGGATCTCCACCGTGGCCACCAGGCGGTTCGCGGCGCGCTCGAGGGGGTAGCGGATGACGCCGTGCATGGGCATGGAGGGCGAGACCAGATCGACCGAGAGAGGCGTCGAGTCGTCGGCCTCGATGGTGAACACGACCGCGCCGAGCGCGGGGGGATCGGGGTCGGGTACGGCGCGCACCGCGACGCCACCGCTGGAGGTCGCCGCCCACGGGTCACCGGCTGCGGCCGCCGCCGGCGCTTCCTCGCCAGCGGGCCCGCCGTCGGCCTCAGGAGGAGGCTCGGCGTCCGCGCAGGCGGCGATGATCGAGAGAAGCACGAGCGCGCGTTTCAAGGGTCGACTCCCGGGGGTTCTGTGAGACTCGGCTCAGGAAGCGCGCCGGGCCTCGCCGGAGTTCCCCCGGAAGGGGCGTCGGGCCTGGACACCTCCCGGCCGCGGCCGGTACCTTGCCGTGCTTCGCACGACCCTGAACACAAAGACATACTATCGTGAATATCGTCGTTTGCGTTAAACGGGTGCCGGACACGGCCGCCCGCATCAAGATCCAGCCCGACGGCGGCGTCGATCAGGCGGGACTCAAGTACGTGGTATCCCCTTACGACGAGTACGCGCTGGAGGCCGCCCTGCGCCTGAAGGAGGCGGCCGGCGAAGGCACCGTGACTGCGCTCAGCGTGGGCGACGCGGCGTCCGCCGAGCAGCTCCGGTCCGCCCTGGCGATGGGCGCCGACGACGCGGTGTTGCTGAAGGCCGACGTGGGCATGGACGGGCTCACCACCGCGCGCGCGATCGCCTCGGAAATCGCCGAGCGCGCCCCCGACCTGGTGCTCTTCGGGGTCAAGGCGGTGGACGGCGACCAGCAGCAGGTGGGCCTCATGGCCGCCGAGCTCGCCGGCCTGCCGGCGGCGTCGGTCGCCGCGACGGTTGATGTCGAAGACGGCGCCGCCGTGTGCCACCGCGAGGTGGAGGGAGCGGTGGAGGTCCTGGAGGTGCCGCTGCCCGCCGCCGTCACGGTCACCAAGGGTGAAAAGGATCCGCGCTACCCCTCGCTCAAGGGCATCATGGCGGCGAAGCGCAAGCCGCTGGTCGAGAAGGACGCCGCTCCGGGCGAGGCGCGCCTGGCGGTGCGCTCGCTGGCGGAGCCGCCCGCGCGTCCCGAGGGGCGCGTGGTGGGCGAGGGAGCGGACGCGGTGCCGGAGCTGGTCCGGCTGCTGCGCGAAGAAGCCAAGGTTCTGTAGGTCCACCGGAGATCAATGTCCAACGTACTGGCGGTCATAGAGTTGAAGGACGGCGCGCCGCGGCGCGTCGCCAACGAAGTCGTTACGGCCGCGCGGGCGCTCGCCGACGCGCTCGGCGGTGAGGCGCACGCGCTCGTCGTGGGCCCCGGTGGGGCGGCGCTGGAGAGCCTGGCGCGCCACGGCGCCGACGCTGTCTTCGACTGCGCCCACGAGGCACTGGCCGACTACCACGCCGAGGGCTACACGCAGGCCGTCGCCGGATTCCTGGACGGGCGCGATTACGGCGCGGTGCTGTTCGGCGCGACCGGGCAGGGCAAGGACCTGGCGCCTCGCGTGGCCGGCCGCCTGGGCCTGCCGCTGGCCACCGACGCCACGGCGCTGGGGTCGGAAAGCGGTTCGGTGATCGTCACGCGCCCGGTCTACGCGGGCAAGGCGATCGCCACGGTCGCGGTGCAGGCGACGCCGGCGCTGGTGTCGCTCAGACCCAACGTCTTCACGCCGGTCGAGGACGCACGCGCGGGAGCGGTGCACAGCGTGCCGGCGGCGGTCGATCCCGGGAGCTGGAGGGTGCGTCGTCGGGAGGTCCTCGGTGGCTCGGGAGATCGGCCCGACGTGGGCGAGGCGCCCATCGTGGTGAGCGGCGGGCGCGGCATGCAGGACCCCTCCAACTGGAGCCTGCTGGAGGACCTGCGCGACTCGCTGGGCCCGAACGCCTCGCTCGGCGCGTCGCGCGCGGTGGTGGACGCCGGGTGGCGCCCGCACTCCGAGCAGGTGGGGCAGACGGGCAAGACGGTGTCGCCGCGGCTCTACTTCGCGGTGGGCATCAGCGGAGCCATCCAGCACCTGGCCGGCATGCGCACGGCGGGGACGATCGTCGCGATCAACAAGGACCCCGACGCGCCGATCTTCAAGGTGGCCGACTACGGCATCGTCGGTGACGCGTCCGAGATCCTGCCGCGCCTGGCCGAGGAGATCCGGCGCGTCAGCGCCGGCTAGGACGCGCATTGGCCCGGCCAGGGGCGCGTCCGCGCTTCCGTCCGCCCAGGCAGGCGCGTAGCCAGCGCAGCCTGGAGCGAATCCTGGACGCGGCGGAGGCCATAGCCACCGAGCGCGGCCTGGGTGAGGTCACGGTGCAGGAGGTGATCAAGCGCTCGCGCGTATCGGTGGGGTCGTTCTACGCGCGCTTCGACGGCCGCGAGGCGCTTCTGCACCACCTGCAAAACCGTTTCTGGAGCGGCGCCGAGGATCAGTGGCGCACGTTCCTGGACCCCACGCGCTGGGAAGGCGCCCCGGCCGCGGTCCTGGTGGGGGAGTTGGTCCGCATCCTCGTGCGCGGCTATGCGCTGCGCGCGGACTCGCTGCGCGCCTACCTCCTGCACGCGCTCACCGACGCCGACGGCAAGCCGCTGCGGCGCTCCACCATGCTGGACGCCGCGGTGGGCGATCGCATCCGCTCCCTCATGAAGCCGCGCTACGCGGAGATGGGCCACCCCGATCCCGCGCGCGCGGTGCCGGTCGCGATCCGGCAATTGCTGGCCACGCTGCGCGAGGAGGTGCTGTTCGGCCCGGCCCGGCCCGGCGCGGACGCTCTGGACGAAGACGCGCTGGTGATAGAGCTGACGCGGTCCTTCCTGGGCTACCTGGGGGTGGCCGACGCGCCCACCAGCACCGAGGACCTGCGCCGCCGAGTGGCCGCTTACCGCGAGGCCTCCATCGCCCGCTAGGGCCGGCGCACCCTACATCGTCCGGTAGCGGGGGCCGCTTCCTCCCTCGCGCGGGGACCAGCGCGGGCCGAGCACGTCGGTGGCCTTGCAGTCGATGCAGTTGGGGGCGTTGACGACCAGCCTGTCGCCCTCTCGCTCGAAGACCCCGGCCGGGCACATCGCCGCGTACATGTCGGCCACCTCGGGCGGGATGTCCTCGCCCACCATCAGATGGCTCGGGATGTCGTCGCGGGTCTGGTTACCCGACTTGAAGACCGCGTCCACCTTGGAGAAGGTCAGCTCGCCGTCGGGCGAGAAGGGCGCGGGGTCGCCCGCGAGCTTGGGCTCCGCGGCGTCCTTCTCAGAGTCGATCTTGGCGCCGGGGATCGCCCCCCTGGTCAGCGTCATGAGGGCGGCCTTGGCTCCGCCCACGAAGAACCCGGCCTTGAACGCCAGCCGCATGTTCCGACGCTCGCGCAGGTCATGGTAGATGTAGCCGCCCCGGATCATGTCGTCGTAGCCCGCCAGCGCCGCGGCGCCCACGTCGCCGGCCTTCAGCGCGCGGAAGATCGTGCGCGCGGCGTACATGCCCGACTGCATGGCGTAGTGGATGCCCTTGAGCGAGGCCACCTCCACGAGGCCGGCGGTGTCGCCGGCGATCAGCAGCCCGTCGCCGTGCCAGCGCTCCGGCAGCGCGTGGAAGCCGCCTTCGGGGATGGTCTTGGCGCCCCACTCCACCAGGTGGCCGCCCTCCAGGTAGGGCCGGAAGAGGGGGTGCAGCTTCATCCGCTGTAGCGCCACGTGCGGGTCGAACGCGGTGCTGCGGTAGTCCAGGCCCACGACGAGGCCGATGGCGATCAGGTCCGGCGCCAGCGGATAGCAGAAGCTGCCGCCGAAGGCGTCGCGGGGGAGCGGCCAGCCGAGGGAGTGGATGACGCGGTCCAGCGACACCTTGGTCTCCCACACCTCCTTCACGCCCAGCGCGTAGATCTGCGGGTTGGGGGCGTGGATGTGCTGCCACTGGCGGTAGGCGATGGCCAGCGCGCCGCGCGTGCCCTCCGACAGCACGGTCACGCGCGCGGCCACGTCGGTGGCGGGCAGCGCGCCGGGCGCCGCGTTGCCGTCGCGGTCCAGGCCGGACGGCGTGGTGCGCACGCCCACCACGGCGTCGCCGTCCACCAGCAGGGAATCGACCGGGAATCCGGTGAACAGGTTGACCCCCGCGGACTCCGCGCGCTCCCCCAGCCAGCGCACGATCTCGCAGATCGAGGCGATGTAGCTGCCGCGATTGGCCATCGTGGGCGGGGTCGGAATCCGGATCGACCTGCCCTCGGTGAGCAGGTAGACCGACTCTTTCGTCACCGGGCCCCGGAACGGGAAATCGGAGTCCGACAGATCGGGAAACAGCTCGCGGAAGGCGCGCGGGTCCACCACCGCGCCCGACAGGTTGTGCTCGCCCAGCTCTCCCGCCTTCTCCAGCACGCCGATCTCGACGTCGCCGATGCCGCCGCCCGCCTCGTTGTCCTCGCGCACGAGCCGCGCGAGCTCGATGGCGCCGGCCAGGCCGGCGGGGCCGCCGCCGACGAAGACGACGTCCATGGGCACGTGCTCCTCGTCCAGCGGCTCGGCCCGGATGAAGCGCTCGGTGGGCAGCCGGATCTGGTGGGCGGAGGGCAGGACCCGAAGTCCGCTCTGGGCCTCAGGGGCCATGGGGCGTTCGCTCCTTGATGTCGGTCGATTGCGTCGCGTCCGCGGTCGCGGCGCGGGAAGATTAAGGCTCCGGGCGCTCGTCCGCGACGGGGCCGGATGCGCCGGCCACCCCGGGGCGCAGCACGTCGCCGGCGAGGGGCGGCGACCACGCCTCGGGTGGGCGCAGGGGGATCGCGCGGGCGGATTCGCCCTCTTCGACGCCGTCGCTGTCCAGCGGCACGACCACCAGCGCGTCCGCCGCCGCCAGGGTGCTGAGGACGCCCGAGCCCTGCGCGCCCGCGCCGCGAGCCAGCCAGCCGCCCGCGCCGTCGGGCTCCAGGCGGACGCGCAGCAGGTGCACGAGGCCGGGCCGCGAGCCGAGCCTCTCGGCCGCGCGTACGTCGATCACCGGCGCCAGCAGCGCGGCCTGGCCGGCCAGCCGCAGCAGCGCCGGCCGCACCAGGATCAGAAACGTCAGCAGCGCCGACACCGGATTGCCGGCCAGCCCGAACACGGGCAGGTCGGGTGCGTCCGGGCGTGCTATCAGGCCCAGCGAGAAGGGGCTGCCCGGCCGGATCCGCACGCGCCAGAAATCGGTCCGCAGCCCGAGCTCGGCCAGCGCGGAGCGCGCCACGTCGTGCTCGCCGACGCTCGCCCCCGCGGTGGTGATCAGCGCGTCGGCGTCCAGGCCGCGGCGCACGCGCGCCCGGATGTCGGCCGCGTCGTCGCGCGCTATGCCCAGGGCCAGTGGCTCGCCGCCCGCCGCCGCCACGGCCGCGGCGAGCGCCGGGCCGTTGGCGTCCACCACCGCTCTGCCTGCGGCCGCCTCGGCCGCGCGCCGGGCGGGCACGACCTCGTCGCCCGTGGACAGGATCGCCACGCGCGGCCGGCGGTGGACGCTCACGCTCTCCACGCCCAGCGCCGCCAGGACCGCCACCGCCGCGGGGTCCACGTGCGCGCCGGTGGCGAGCGCGACATCGCCCGCGCGCAGGTCCTCGCCGCGGAAGCGGATGTTGCGGCCCGCGTCCCGGTCGGAGAGCACGGCCACCCGATCGCCGGCGGCGCGCCCCCAGCCGTCGCCCCGCCACGCGTCGGTTTGCTCCACCCGAACCACAGTGTCCGCGCCGGGCGGCACGGGCGCGCCCGTCATGACCTTGGCCGCCTGCCCCGCGCCGAGCGGCTCGGGCGCCACAGAGCCCGCCGGCACGTCGGCCACCACCGAGAGACTCACCGGGGCGTCGCGGGTGGCGCCGCGGACGTCCTCGGCGCGCGCGGCGAACCCGTCCATGGCGCTGTTGTCGAAGCCGGGCAGATCGAACGGGGCGGCGACGTCGGCGGCGAGGACTCGGCCCGCGGCCTCGGCGAGCGGCGCGTCTTCGGCGGGCAGCGGCGCGACCGCGTCCAGGACGCGGGTGAGCGCCTCCGCCACGTCCAGCCAGTCCGCCTTCCGGCGGTCACGGCCGGCGCCGCTCACGCGTCGCGCCCGCTGACGAGGGCGCCGGCGGCCAGCCGCTCGGCCTCCTCGAGCTCCTCGCGCGTGTTGACGTTGTGGAACAGGCGCGCGGGGTCGCCGAACGCCGCGACCCGCTCCTTCGGCATCGCGTGCACCCGCACGTCGTCGTAGAAGGACACGAGGCGCGCGCCGCCGCCGTGGGCGCTCTCCTCGATGGCGGGCAGGCAGGCGAGCGCGTAGGCGGCGCACAGCGGCTCCAGGCCGCGCTTGCCGTCGCTCAGGGGCACGGCCGCGTCCGTGTCCGGGCCGGCGGCGCTCTCGGCCAGCTCGCGCAGCAAGCCGGGGGCGACGAACGGCATGTCTCCGGCGACCACGAGCGCGCCCGGCGCGCCCAACTCCTGCGCCCACAGCAGCGCCGCGTGGAGCCCCCCCAGCGGCCCCAGACCGGCGCGTTCGTCGGCGCGGCTGGGCAGCCCGAGCGGCGCGTACGCCTCCGGCTCGTTGGCGATCAGCACCACGCGCGCGCAGCCCGCTTCGGCCAGCGCCCGGCGCGCCCGGTCGGCGATCCGGACGCCGCCCACGCTCGCCATGCCCTTGTGGTCCCCGAAGCGGGTGTTCTTGCCTCCCACCAGGATGGCCCCAAGAAAGCCGTGCGTGGCGGGCGCGTCCGCGCGGGCCACGGCCGGTCCCGCGGCGTCACCGCCCGGCGGGTCGCCACCCATCCCGGTCACGAGGCCAGCACGCCCGCGAACACTCGCTGGCGCGGCGTGCCTGCGCGCGCCGCGAGGGGTAGCTCCGCGGTCGCCGCGATGCGCGTGGCCAGCGTGGTGGGGACCGAGCGGCTCGCCACCCAGGCGAGGCCGGCGCGCGCCGCCTTGTACGCCATCTCGCCGCTGATGCGCGCGGTCGTGACGAGCCCCAGCCCGGCGGGGTCCCAGCCGCGCCGCAGCGCCGCCCCGGCCAGCCTGTCCAGCGCCGAATGGCGCGCCACGTCCTCCAGCCGAAGGACCAACTCGGCGCCCCGGACGAGGCCCGCCGCGTGCACACCCGACGATTCGCCGTAGAGCTCCCCCATCAGGGCGCGCAGCTCGTCCAGGCCGGGCAGGGGGGCGTCGCCCGCGCCCAGGAGCGCGCGACAGCCTCCGCACCCCAGCACGTGCGCCACGCCCTCCGTCGTCCTGTGCGCGCGCAGGCACGCGCCGGCGTCGGCCGCCTCGGGCGGCAGATCCACGTCCACCGAACCGTCGTCCACGCGGAACGCCGCCGCTCTCAGCGCGTCCCACGGGTGCCCGCGCGCCAGCAGGTGCCCCGCGGCGAGCTCTGCGGGGTCGCACGCCGACGCGGTGAGCACCGCCACCGGAGCGCCCGACAGGGTCACCGCGTAGACGCGCTCCTCGACCGGTTCGACCGCGCCCCGGCTCAAAGCAGGTTGGGCCAGACGCCGGTGAACACCCGCACCACGACCTGCACCACCAGGTAGGGAATCCAGCCCAGCACCGCCGTGAGCGCCGCCGCGCCGTTGCCCACGTCCAGCGCTTGGCGGATGGCGATGAACACGGCTACGAGGAGCCAGACGAAGACGGCGGCCTCGATGACGCCCCCGATCAGGGGCAGGATCGCCAGCACGTACAGAACCCCGGGCGACTGCGCGAAACCTACCGTGCGCAGCACCTCTCCCCAGGTGGCGGTGCCCCCCATCAGGTGTGCGCCGATCAGGTAGATGATTCCAGACCACAGGAGCCAGCCCGCGTACGTGGCGACGACGCCACCGAAGAACGCGGCGCCCCCCGAGCCCGCGCCGCCGATCGCCGCCGCGAGCGCCACGAGGCCCACCACGATAGCGGCCTGCGAGGTCGCGGTCGGGTCGTGCTCCACCTCCTCGTACACCTCTATGTCGAGGCGCGCGGCTCCCGCCATGCGGTCCAGGAGCGAACGATTCGGAGCGATGGTGTCCACGCGCAGCCTCCGGGTCGCGGTGAGCTATCGGTCGAAAAGGGGGACTTCGTGTAGTCTACCGAGGGCCCAGGCGCGGGGGAAGCGAACGGCCTTGCTCGGGGGGCGTTTCGCCGTGCGGAGGTGAGGGGGCCGCGTACGCGCGCGCCGCGACCGCCTTGAGCCGCGCTGACACCCGATTCCCGGGGGCCAGGTCCAGCTCGGCGGCGCCTTCTCGGGTCACCAGCGCGACCAACGACGGGGGGCCATCGAGCCGTACCCGCACCAACCCGCCCGCCGGGGTCACGCTGACGATGGTCGCGTCCACGCGGTTCCTGGGCGTGGAGAGCGCGGTCGAGTCCGGCTCCGCCAGGATGAGATCCTCGGGTCGGTAGGCGACGTGCATGGGCGCGCCCGTTGCCCACGCGGAGGCGTCCGCGGCCGGCACCGCGAGCCAGCGCGGGCCGCCGGGCAGCTCTATCTCCACCAGCGCATCGCGCCGCGACACCAGTGAGCCATCGACCACCAGCTCGGCGCCCGTCAGCTCGGCGACGAAGGGCGAAGCCGGGTCCGCGACCACGTCGGCGGGGGTTCCGGCCTGCACGACGCGACCCCCCTCGAGGACGTACAGGCGGTCGGCGAGCGCGAACGCGGCGTCCGGATCGTGCGTCACCAGGATCGTCCCGCCGCGTCCGCCGCGGACCGCGGACTCCAGGTCCATGAGGAGGCGGCGGCGGGACGCCACGTCCAGGTCGGCGCCCGGCTCGTCCAGCACCAGCACGTCGGGGTCGAGCACGGTCGCGCGGGCGATCGCCACGCGCTGCGCCTCCCCGCCGGACAGGCTGCGGACGTTCCGGTCGCTCAGGTGCGCGACGCCCATCCGCTCCAGCGCCGTGGCGACGCGCTCGGCGTGGCGCGGCGCGGCCACCCGGCGCAGGCGGAGGCCGTAGCCCACGTTGCCGGCCACGGTGCCGCTGAACAGCACCGAGCGCTGCAGCAGCCCCACCAGCGCGCGTCGGGCGGCGGAGGTGGCCTCGGTCAGCGGCACGCCGCGCAGCAGGATTTCCCCCCCGTGGGGTGGCTCGACCCCCAGAAGGAGGCGCACCAGGGTCGACTTTCCAGCGCCGTTGGGGCCCAGCACGGCCACCACCTCGCCGTCCCGCAGGCGCAGCGAAACCCCCTCCAGCAGTGCCTTGTCCGCGACCCGGTAGCTCACTCCCCGCGCCTCCAGGAGCACGGCGGGCCCCGCGTCGGTGCGCCGCGCGCCGCCCACCATCGGAGCCAGCGTGGTGTCCGGGCTCACGCGGCCCGCCGTCCGACGCGCGCCAGGTCGTCGGGCCCCTGCTGGAGCCGCGTGAGGGCGATGTTGACGGCGAACGCGATGACCAGCAGAACGATGCCCAGGGCCACCGCCGCGGCCAGGTCACCGCGGCGCGTCTCGAGCACGATCGCGGTGGTCATGACGCGCGTTTCGCCCTGCACGTTGCCGCCCACGAGCATGACCGCGCCCACCTCCGAAATCACCGCCCCGAAGCCGGCCACGACGGCGGCGCCGATGCCCAGCCTGGCCTCGCGCAGGTGCGCCAGCAGCGCCTGCAGCGGCGTGGCGCCGAGCGCGCGCGCCTGGAACCGGACGCCGTCGGGCACTGCCTGCACCGCGGCGAGCGTTATCCCCGCCACGTAGGGCGCCGCCAGCACGGCCTGGGCGATGATCATGGCCGTCGGGGTGAACAGCAGGCCGAGGTGGCCGAGGGGCCCGGAGCGAGACAGCACGAGGTAGATGAACAGGCCCACGACGACCGGGGGCAGCGCGAATCCCGTGTGGATGGCGGCCACCGCCAAACGCCGCGCCGGGAATCGGCCCACGCCCACGGCCACGCCGATGGGGAGTCCGATGAGCAGCCCCAGCAGAACCGCGGTGCCGGATACGCGCAGCGACAGGAAGACGATCTCCGCGATGTCGGCGGAGCCCGACAGCAGATGCCCGATCCCGCGCGCGAGGGCGTCCAGCATCAGCTCTCTCCGCGCGCGTGGGCGGCGCGGCCCTGCGCCGCGGCCGTCACGTCAGAACCGCAGCGACGCCCCGGCAAGGAAGGTGAGGTTGCCCACCCACTCCTCCTGCGGTAGGCCGAAATCGGCGAGGATGAACGGCTCGGGGGTCTCGACCTTCCACAACGCCTGCCGTACCTCCACGCCCAGCGCCAGCCGGGAGCCCACCAGGTAGTCCGTGCCGATCGCGAACACGCCGGAGAAGCTGGTGCCGAAGTCCAATCGATTCTCGGTGGGCACGTCTTCTTCGACCGGGGTCTCGTCGGATACGTCGAACGCGCCGCCCCCGAGCACCGCGAAGTAAGGCATCAATCCGTGGAAGCTGCGCGCGCCGGTGAGGTCCATGCGCAGGCCGGCGTGGAGGAACGCCAGGTCGAAGTCGGCGTCGCCCACCACCTCCCGCACCGGCTCCTCGTCTTCGCTCAGGTCCAGCACGGCGCGCGTGGACGGGAAAAACGCCGCCTCGGCCACCGCGCTGAACGGCCCGGCCAGACGGTAGGCGTAGCGGAGGCCGAAAATGTTGGCCGATTCCGACGCGAGCGACACAGTGCCCTCGTCTGCGGCCACGTAACCGAACAGCGCCTGAATCGTCTGTTTTTCGTCCACGAACCGGTAGGGAGATGTGATCTCCTGGGCGCTGCCGGGTGAGGGCGCGGCGAGCAGGGCCGTGTAGGCGGCGAGCGCGAAAGCTGGTGAACGCATGCGTTGGGGTCGTCTCGGTCCCGAAGGTCGGCCGTGCCGAATCGCCGCACCGCGGCGTTGGGCCACAACGATCACCCAAGCGCCAGGCCGGCGCAAGCCACGGCCGGCGGGGCGCGACTGCCGCGCGTTGACACCTTCTCGAAGGCACTCGTAGCTTGGTTCGGCGGTATGGGATGGGGGCCGGCGGGGGCGCGGCGAGCAAGCGCCCGGCCGGCGTGTGGGGAGGAGGCGGAGAATGACTGCGCGATCACGACGACCAGCGCCGGTGTGCCCCGGGAGGGGCGTGCTTGTGGCGCCCCTTTCCCTCGCCCTCTGTGTGGCATTCCTCCTCCCGTCCGGCGCAGCGGCGCAAGCGACCGTAAGAGCGGCGCGTGAGAACCTCAGGGCAGCTCCGAATGGTTCCCTAATCGGGGTGGCGCGAGCGGGCGCCCCGCTGACGGTGGTAGGCTCGCGGGACCGCTGGCGTCAGGTCGATCTGGAGGGCTGGATCTGGGCGCTCTCCGTTGGTCCGACGGGCGCGGGCTCGCTGCAGGTGGACGCGGGAGACGGCGAGAACCTGCGCGCGGAGCCGAACGGCGCAATCCTGGCCCGGCTGGAGCCCGGCGCGGTTCTCGACGAGTTGGGCCGCAGGGAGCGTTGGGTGCGGGTGCGGCGCCGCGCGTGGATCTGGGCGCCGTCGCTGAGCGAGCCGAGGGCGGAGCCGGCCGTGCGCAGCGCACCAGAGTCGCAAGAGGCGGCCGCGGGCGCTAAAGGGTCGGCTGGGTCGCTCGCGAGCTGGGTGGTGCCCGAGGAGGGCGTCGCGCTGCGCGCGCAGCCCGACTCGACCCGGGTAGGGACGCTGGAGGGCGGGACCACCGTGGAGGTTCTCGAGCGCCGCGGCGGCTGGGCGCGGGTGAGGCACGAGGGTTGGGTTCCCGTGCCGGAGGCCGGCGAGGCCCCTGGGGAGCAGCCCCTCACGGGCGTCGCCGCGGTGGACCTGGCGCGGGATCCTGAGCGCTTTGCGGGGCGCCGCCTGGCCTGGACGGTGCAGTTCATATCGCTGGAACGCGCGGAGCGGATCCGCACTGAGTTCTACGAGGGCGAGCCGTACGTGCTCGCGCGCGGGCCCGGTGAGGGCCGGCCGATCGTTTACCTGGCAGTCCCGCCGGAGTTGCTCGCGGCGGTGGAAGCACTGGAAGCGCTCGACCGCTTGGACGTGGTGGGGCGAGTCAGAACCCCTCGGTCGCCGCTCACGGGCGCGCCGGTGCTAGACCTGCAGGAGATTCGATGATGCTTTGGGATGAGAGGCGGAAGGGAACCGGCGCGCGGGCTCGAGCCTCGCTGCTGCTCGGCGCGACGGTGGCGCTGCTGTTGGGGGCGTGTGGGGGCGACGGCGTGGACCCCGACCAACCCACGGTTCGGTTGGATGTGGTTTCGGGAGACCAGGTGGCGGCCACCGGCCAGATAGCTCCCGAGCCACTGGTGGTGCGCGTGGTGTCCGTGGCCGACGGCGGGCCGGTGGCGGACGCGGTCGTCATGTGGGCGGTGGAGCAGGGCGAGGGCGCGCGCACGATCCCCGCGAGCTCCAACACCGACACCCTGGGGCTGGCGTCGACGCTGCTGGACGTGGGCGCGCTCGCGGGCGACTACGTCGTCAGCGCGAGCACCGCGGACGCGGGCTCGGACGCGAGCATCACGGTGCGCGCGTTCTCCTCCGCCCCGGTCCTCACGAGTCTCAACCCGGCCTCCGCTTCGGTCGGCCAGTCGGTCACGATCACGGGCACCGGGTTCAGCGATCAGGCCGCCGACAACGCGGTGTTCTTCGGTGTCAACAGGGCCACGGTCACCTCCGCCACCACAACCCAGGTCGTGGCGATAGTGCCGCCGTGCATGGCCTCTGGCGACGTGGACGTCACGGTGCGCCTGGGCCAGCTCGTCAGCAACGCGCTGACGGCGTCCATCACGGGCGATCCGGGCGCGACCATCCAATTGGCGGTGGGCGAATCGCAGACGCTGACGACGGCGGGAGCGCTCGACTGTCTCAGCCTGCCGGGCGCCGCCGGCGAGGAGTTCCTCGTCATCGTCCACAACGACGCTGACGACGCGCTTGGGGAGATGCCTTACCGGCTGACGGGACAGGTCGACGCCCCCGCCACGCTCGTCGCGGGTCCGTCGCTGTCCGTCGACGGGCAGGCCGGGCCGGTCCTGCCGGTCGCCGCCGAGTCGTTCCACGACAGCTTCGAGCGGGGCCTGCGCGAGAGGGAGCGAGAGCTGATTCGGGGGGTCCCGATGGCGCGGCCCTTGGAGTCGCCGGGGGCACCCGGCGTGCGTTCCAGTGTGGTCGGAGGCATGGCCGACTTCCAGGTATTCAACAGGGACGGCGGCTTCACGACGGTCACGGCCGAAGTCGTGCTGACCAGCGCCCACGCCATCCTTTACCAGGACCTGAGTGCGCCGGCGGGCGGCTTCACCGCGCAGGACTTCGCGGACTTCGCCGCCGAGTTCGACGACCCCATCTTCGACGCCGACGTGGCGGCGTTCGGGAACGTCTCCGACGTGGACCTCAACGGCCGCGTCATCATCCTGTTCACGCCCGTGGTGAACCTGTTCACGCCGCCGGGCTCGGACGGCTTCGTGGCGGGCTTCTTCTTCGGGCTGGACCTGACCACCGGCGCCGGCAGCAACGAGGCCGAGATCTTCTATTCGGTGGTGCCCGACCCCAACGGCGACTTCGGCGACGCGCGCACGCGCGACCGGATCCTGGAGGTGGTGCCCCCAGTGCTGGCGCACGAGCTCCAGCACATGATCAACTTCAACGAGCGCGTCTTCGTCCGTAACGCCTCGGAGCTGGAGACGCTGTGGCTCGGAGAGGGTCTGGCGCACGCCGCCGAATCGGTGGTGGCGCGAGAGTTCGCGGCGCGCGGCAATTCCGCCCGAGCGCTGGACTTCAAGGTCGACAACCTGGCGCGCGCGCGGCGCTACCTGCAAACCCCGGGTGACGTGCGGCTGGTGGCCGACGTGGGCGAGGGCAGCCTCGCCGAGCGGGGCGCGGGGTGGATGTTCGTCGAATACCTGCGCGGCCACTTCGGCGGCGACCAGATCCTGCGCGACCTCACCAGCACGACCGCCAGCGGCACCGCGAACGTGACGCTGCAGACCGGCGACACCTGGCCGCGCCTGCTGCGCGGCTGGCTGGTGGCGAACTACGCCGATGAGGCGCCGGAGCTCCTGCCGGGAGGTCCTGCGGATGTGCGCGACAGCTACCCGCTGCTGGACCTGCGTGCGGACTTCCAGGGACTCGGCCTGAACTATCCGCTGATGCCCACCCCGAGGGCGTTCGCCGACTTCGTCACGTCGGGCGAGCTGCCGTCTTCGGCGGGCGCCTACCTGCGCTTCGACGCCGGGGGAGGGGCGCCCACGCTGCGCCTGCGCCTGACCGACCAGGCCGGCGTGCCGCTGGGCGCCGGGGCGGAGCCGGCCATCTCGGTGCTCAGGCTCAGGTAGGCGGGCGCCGGGCGGGCGCCGGGGCCACTCTCCAGCGCGCCAGCGCCACGCCCAGGACGGTGAGCGCCGCGCCCGCGAGCTGGACCGGGGCGGGGCGCTCGCCGAGCGACAGCCACGCGACGGCGATGGCCATCACCGGGACCAGGTTGCCGAACGCCGCGGTCTTGGCGCTGCCCAGAACGCGTACGCCGTGGTACCAGAACACGTACGCCACCGTGATGCTCAGCACGCCGGCGTAGGCGACCGCCGCCCACTCCGCCGCGCCGATGGCGCCCAGGCCGATCTCGCGCAGCTGCCCGAGCCCGAACCACGGCAGCACCAGCGCGCCCACCCACATCGTCCACACCGTGACCGGGAGCGCCCCGTAACGGCGCACCATCGGGATCGACAACACCGTGTACAGCGCCCACGTGAACGCCGCCCCGAGGGTGAGTAGATCTCCGGCCAGCGTATCGCCTCCCAGCCCGCCCGCCGCGCCGCCCAGGACGACCAGGCTCACGCCGATCAGCGTCAGCAGGATGCCCCCCCACGCGGTCCCGGCCACGCGCTCCCCGGCGAGCGGAGCGGCCAGCGCGGCGGTCCACACGGGCGAGGTGGCCATGAGCACGCCGGAGTTGCCCGCGAGCGTGCGGTCCAGCCCCTCGATGAAGAGGAGCTGGTAGATCACGTTTCCCAGCGCCCCGAGCGCGAGGATCGTGAGCAGGTCGCGTCGGCGCGGCCGCACCCCCGTCCCCAGCAGGCGCAGCGCCACCGCCGCGGCCAGCCCGGCCAGGGGGTAGCGCAGCGCGTTGAACGCCAGCGGAGGGACGGTCGCCAGCGCGGCCTTGGAGACGGAGAAGTTCACGCCCCAGATGGCCGCGGTCAGAACGAGCCCGGCTTCGGCTGTGCGCAGTGAGCTTGTCAGGGACCGCATTGGCGTCCGTGGTTGCGGGCGTCGGCGTCGGCGCGGAAACTGGCAGGCGCGGGCGCGACTGGCGAGGCCGCGCCCGCGTTTCGACCCCGAACCGCAAGAAGACCGATGAAGACGTTCGAGTTCGCCGACGGTGAGACCTGGACCGCCACGGCGCGCGAGGAAGACACGCCGCGCCACCACGGGCGCTGGTACCTCGTGTTCGAGGCGGCCGACGGCGCCGCCTATCCCATGGGCGAGGTGCGTTGGCAGACGCGTTCGTCCGCCGAGCGGACGCTGCGCACCATGAGCGAGGCCGAGCTGAGGCGCCGCCTCGCAGGCCTGCTCGAGCGCGCCGGCGCGAAATGAGCGAGGTCGACACGCTCGTCGCGGAGGTCGGCGGAGAGTACGCGCCGGACCCGCGCACCTCGATCTTCGAGATCAGCGTAGAGGGCGAAGCGCTCGTCGGGCAGACCACCCAGCCCGACGGCGTCGAGGCTCTGGTGGGACTGCTGGCGGAGCGCGGCGTCGCGGTGCGCGACGAGGTGGTGCGGCTGCCCGATCCGCTGCTGCGCGAGGGACGCTGCGCGCTGGTCGCCTCCGCCTACGCTCCCATGCACGCGCGGCCGTCCGTGAGGGGCGTGCAGGTCAGCCAGTACGTCCTGGGGGTGCGCCTGGACGTCCTGACCATGCGCGACGGCTGGCTGCGCGTGCGCGGCGAGGAGGGCTACATCGGCTGGGTGCACCCGGGCTACCTGGAGGTCGGCGAGGAGGAGTGGGCGCGCGAGTGGGAGACCGGCTCGGCCGGAGAGCCGCTCGTCTCGCTGGGCGCCGATCTGCACGACGAGGCGGGCCGCACCATCGCGCGTCTGCCCTGGGGCGCGCGCGTGATCCGTGATCAGCCGCGTTCCGTACTGCTTCCGGACGGCCGCCGCGGCGTCCTCGGGGGCGGCGAGCTGATCCCCCTGGCGCGGCGCGCCGACCGGTTTCCGGCGCGCGGCGATAGCGTGGTGCGCAGCGCGCGGGAGTGGCTGGGTGTGCCCTATCTATGGGGCGGGAGCACGCGGGCCGGCGTGGACTGCTCGGGCTTCGTCCAGTCGGTGATGTGGATGCACGGGATCGCGCTGCCGCGCGACGCGGACATGCAGGCCCTCGTGGGAGAGTCGCTCGACACCGAGCCGGCCGGCCACCGGGCGGGAGACCTGGTGTTCTTCCACCACGGCGGCGAGCGCATCGAGCACGTGGCGATGTCCATGGGCGGGGGCGCGCTCATCCACTGCGCGATCGCCAACGGCGAGGTCGCCACGAACGACCTGGACGGAGCGGGACGGCTGGATCGGGACCTGCGCGGCCGCCTGGTATCCGCGCGCCGCGTGCTGCCGGACTGACGAGGGGCGTGGCGCCCGGTTCTTCACGGCAGCGTCAGCACCTGGCCGGGCATGAGGCGCCGGTCGCGCACGCCCGGGTTCGCCCGCCGCAGATCCGCCACCGTGACGCCGTGCCGCCGGGCGATCGCCTCCAGCGTGTCGCCCCGCCGGATGGTGTAGGAGGCCTCTCCTCCGCCCGGCGCGGCGCGCCCGACCGGCGCGCCGGCGCCAGCCGTCGCGGACGTCGGCGGGGGCAGCATCGGGGCGCTGGCCGCCACCGCGAGCCCGGCCCTGCGGGGTCTCTCGAAGCGCGCCAGCCGCGCCCCCAGCGCGTCCTCGACTCGCTTGGCGCGCCAGGTGGACGGGACGCCATTGGCCACGATGCTGAAGCCGAGCCGCTCGCCGTTCGCGGCGCGCACGTAACCCGACAGCGCCGACACCCGCTCGATGGTGCCGGTCTTGGCTCGCAGCCGGCCCTCGGCCGCGGTGCGCGCCATGCGCCGCAGCCCGCGCGCATTGCCCGCCTCGGGCAGCGTGCCGGCGAACGCCGCGCCATCGGGAGTGTCGGCCATGCGCGCCAGCAGCGACACGATGGTCGCCGGCTCCGCGCGGTTGTCGGCGGACAGGCCGGACCCGTCGCGCATGAGCAGCCCGTCCAGATTCACGCCTATTGCTTCCAGCTGCCCGAGCGCCGCCCTGGTGCCCGCCTCGAGCGTGGCGGCTCCCGTCTCCACGCGTCCCAGCGTACGCAGAACCTGCTCGGCGTAGAGGTTGTTGCTGCGCCGGTTGACCACGTGCAGGATGTCGATAAGCGGCGGCGAGCTGTGCGTCGCCAGGAGCCGGGTGCGATCGCCGCTGAAGGCGGGCGCGTGCACCGCGCGGCCGCTCAACCGGGAGTCCTCCGGCCGCCGGACGACCTCCAGGCCGCCGAGTACGCGGATGCCCTGGCTCTCCAGCGCGTCGCGCAGCGTCGCGCCGGCGTAGCGCGCGGGGCTGGACACCGCCACCTGGCGCCACACGTCGCGGCTGCGCGCGTTGATCTGACCCGACACCACGATGGGCCCGTCGTAGGCCATCTTGCGGACCGCGAGCCGGGTGCGTCCGCCGGCCACGGTGCGCGCGGTGTTCACGACCGAGATGCCGCGCCCGCCGCCGGGGAAGAAGTCGATGCGCGGCCGCCAGCCGGGGGCCTCCCCGGGCAGGATCCGCAGCGAGACCGCGTTGTCGTTGAAGGCGAGCGCGCCGGGCAGCGCGGCGTATGCGTCCGTGCTGTAGCTGTCCTGCCAGCCCAGAGACACGCCGGTGCGGCCGAAGTAGCTCGCGTCGGCAACCAGCCGGCCCGTGACCTCGGTGACGCCGAGGCGGGCCAGAGAGTCGGCGAACGCGCGCCACACGGCGTTGGGACGGCGATGGAAGAGCTCGGAGAAGGAGGGATCGCCCGTGCCGTAGAGGACGAGGTCTCCCTCGAGCTTGCCGTCCTCGATGGGTCCGTCGGCCAGCAGGTACGTGCCGAAGCGGAAATCCGGTCCCAGGCCGCGCAGGGCCGCCGCGCTGGTGAACAGCTTGAGGTTGGAGGCGGGGACGAAGGGCTGGTTCTCGTTCAGCGCGAAGAGCGTGTCGCCGCGGTCCAGGCTGACGACCAGCACGCCCCACTTGTCCGAGCTCCAGCCCCCACGCGCAACGATTTCGAGCAGGTCCGCACGAAAGTGCGACAACGCCGCCTCGGCCACCCGCGCCTGGGCGGTGTCGCCGGGCGCGCCGCCGGCGGTGCGCACCGGCGCATCCGCCGCCAGGGCGCTGAACATCGCGCTCGCCGCCAGGCAGGCGGCCGCCGTTCCCTCGAGCCAACCCCTCCTCATCGTCCCTCCCCGCGAAGGAAGCCCGCCCCATCATCGAGCAATTCACAGACCAAAGCGTTCCCCCGAACCGAGCCGCGATCTACCTTTAGTGCCGTGATCCTTGGAATCGGCATCGACCTCGTCTCCGTTCCACGCGTGCAGCGGCTCCGTGAGCGCCGCGGCATGCGCGGGCTCGAGCGCCTGTTCACTGCGCGCGAACTGGACCACTGCCTCGCGCAGGCGGCCCCCGGTCCGTCGCTGGCGGCGCGCGTCGCCGCCAAGGAGGCCTACTACAAGGCCATCGGCACCGGCGTCGGGCCGCACGGAGGCTGGCGGGATGTGGAGGTCGCGCGCAAGGAGAACGGGCGACCACTGCTGTTGTTGCACGGCCAGGCGGCGCGTTACGCCCGCGAGCGAGGAGTGCGCCGCGTCCACCTGGCGCTCACGCACGCCGCGGAAGTGGCCGTCGCGGCGGTCACGCTGGAGGGCGTGGACCCGGCGCTGAGCGATGAGGTAGACGCATAGGGCGAGGAGCCGGACGGGAGCGTGGCACCGGTCGTGCGTGCGCGTGTGAGGGGGGACCAACAAGTCGACGCGGCCCCCGCGCCGGCGCAGCAGGAGCAGAGCATGGCACAATCCCTTCGGGTACTCATCGCCGACGATGAAGCCCTCCACAATCTCGCCCTGGCCAGCCAGCTCAAGAGCCTGGGCCACGAGGTCATCGCCACCGCGCGCGACGGCGAGGAGGCCGTCGAGAAGGCCCGCGAGACGGAGCCGGACATCGCCTTCCTGGACATCCGCATGCCGCGCATGGAGGGGCCGGACGCGGCCAGGGCGATCTTCGCCGAGCGTCCGATTCCGGTGGTGATCCTGTCGGCCTACAGCGACGAGCGGACGGTGCAGGCTGCGGCCAGCGCGCCCATCTTCCACTACCTGGTCAAGCCCGTCGACTCGAGCGACCTGGCGCCCGCCATAGCGGTGGCGCGCACGCGCTTCGCCGACTGGCAGCGCACCCTGAGCGAGCGCGACTCGCTGAAGCGGCGGCTGGACGAGCGCAAGATCATCGAGCGCGCCAAGGGACTCGTGATGAAGAGCCGGGGGCTCGGCGAGGCCGACGCCTACCGCTTCCTTCAGCGCGCCAGCCAGGACAAGAACACGCCCATGGTCGAGCTAGCGAAGAAGATCGTGCTGGCGGCTCCGCTGCTCCAGGAACAGCCCTAGTGTACCGTTGCAGAAGTCCCGTAGGCATTCGGCCCGCGCGCCTCGGTGCACACGGGACTTCCGCGCCGGCACACTAGATCGAGATCGACGATGGCCGAGGAGCTTACGGCCGGCATTGCTGAGGCGGAGCGCGTGCCGCGGTCGCGTCCCGCGATCCTGGTAGTCGATGACGAGCCTGCCGCGCGCGAGTTCATGGCGGACGTGCTCGACCGGCAGGGGTTCGACGTCACCACCGCCGGCCGCGGAGACGAGGCTCTGGAGCTCATGGAGGACGCGGACCTGGTCATCCTGGACGCCATGCTCCCGGGCACCGACGGCTGGGAGATCTGCCGCCAGATCAAGGCCCGCAGGGGGCCGCTCTTCCCCGTGGTGATGGTCACCGCGCGCACCGGTTCGGAGGACGTCCTGCGCACCTTCGCCGCGGGCGCCGACGACTACGTCGCCAAGCCCTTCAGCGTCGCCGAGCTCGCGGCCCGCGTGCGTACGCGCCTGCGCATCCACCGCGCCGAGCGCGAGCTGCAGGCCGCCAACGAGAGGCTCGCCGACCTGGCCGATCAGAACTACGAACTCTACCAGCGCGCGCGCGGCGACGCCGAGGAGCGCTCGCTGCTCCTGCGCGAGATCGACCACCGCGTGCGCAACAACCTGTCGGTGATCCTGGGGCTGGTGAGCCTGGAGCGGAACCGCGAGCCGGCGCGGCCCGCCGCCGAGGCCCTGCGCAGCCTCGAAACCCGCATGCGCTCCTTCCTGGTCGTGTACGAGGCGCTGCGCAACCAGACCTACCGGGGCGTGCCCATCGTGGAGGTGGCCGAGCGGCTGCTGCTGCGGCTACGCACCTCCACCAACGGGCACGCCGAGGTGGACCTGGCCACCGGGGAGCTGGAGCCGCTGTCGGAGCGCCAGGGCTTCGCGCTGGCGCTCGTGCTGAACGAGCTCGTCGCGAACGCGCTCGAGCACGGCTGTGCCGACGCCGACGCGCCCCGCGTGTCGGTGCGCGTCGAGGAATCCGAGGGCACCGTGAGGGCGGTGGTGTGCGACGGGGGGCGGGGGTTCGCTGGGGAGGGCGGGGCGGGAGACCCGGGCAGCGGGCTGTCGCTGGTCGAGGCGCTGACGCGCGACGAGCTGGACGGCACCATGTCGCGCTCCATGGGCCCGGACGGGCACTGCGTGCGGGTGGAGTTCCCGCGGGAGGCGGTGTGGCGCCCGGACGACGAGCGCCACACCGCCGAGGACGAGCGCTAGTGGACTGTCCACTAGTACGTCAGGTAGCGCTCGATCTCCCAGTCATGGACCTGGGTGATGTAGTCCTCCCATTCCTGTTCCTTGGCCGCCACGAAGTGCTCTAACACGTGCTCGCCGAGCACGCCCTTGACGACGTCGTCCTTCTTCAGGTGCTCGATCGCCTCGCCCAGGTCGCGCGGCAGCGTCCGGATCTTGTAGCGCCGGCGCTCCCGCACCGTGAGCGCGAAGATGTTCTTGTCCACCGGATCGGGCGGCGTCATGCCCTGCCGAACGCCGTCCAGCCCCGACCCCAGCTGCACCGCCAGGGCCAGGTACGGGTTGGCTGACGGATCGGGCATGCGCAGCTCCATGCGCGTGCCCATGCCGCGCCGCGCCGGAATCCGCACCATGGGCGAGCGGTTGCGGTGCGACCAGGCCACGTTGACGGGCGCCTCGTAGCCGGGCACGAGTCGCTTGTAGCTGTTGACCAGCGGGTTCGTGATCGCCGAAAACCCCTGCGCGTGCTGGAGCGTGCCGGCCACGTACCCGCGCATTACCTGCGACAGCTCGTCGGGGTCGTCGGCGTCGTGGAACGCGTTTCTCCCGTCGGTGAAGAGCGATTGGTGGGTGTGCATCCCCGAGCCGTTCTGGCCGAATATCGGCTTGGGCATGAAGGTGGCGTGCAGGCCGTGCGCCAGCGCTACGTTGCGCACCACGAACTTGAAGGTCGCCAGGTGGTCGGCGGTGACCATCGCCGACTCGTAGCGGAAGTCGATCTCGTGCTGGCCGGGCGCCACCTCGTGATGGGCGGCCTCCACCTCGAAGCCCATCGCCTCCAGCGTGTTGACGATGTCCCTGCGCGCGACCTCGCCCAGGTCCACCGGCGTGAGGTCGAAGTAGCCGCCGGCGTCGTGGGTGACGCGGGTGGGTCGGCCGTCGGCGGCGCGCTGGAACAGGAAGAACTCCGCTTCGCAGCCCGCCATCATTTCGTAGCCCAGCTCGGCGGCGGCCGCGATCTGGCGCTTCAGGACGTTGCGCGGGTCGCCCGGAAAGGGCTCCTCGTCGGCCGTGTACACGTCGCAGATGAGGCGCGCCACGCGGTTGTCGGGGTCGCCCCAGGGCAGCACCGCGAAGGTTTCGAAGTCCGGCTTGAGGAGCATGTCCGACTCCTCGATGCGAACGAACCCTTCGATGGAGGAGCCGTCCATCATGATGTCGCCGTCCAGCGCCTTCTCGAACTGGCTCTCGGGCACCTCGACGTTCTTGATGACGCCCATGATGTCGGTGAACTGGAGCCGCAGGAAGCGAACCGAGTTGGCCTGCATCAGGCCCAGCAGGTCCTGGCGCGATGCGCCCACCGTGCGGGGTACCGCCGGCTGCTCGCCGCGCGGCGGCAGCTTGTGGCCCGGGACCATGTCCGCGAAGACCGCCTCTCCATCGCCCGCCGTGCGGGGCTTCGTTGCCGTGCCGGTTCCGCTCATGTGTCGCTCGGCTCCTGTGCTGTCGGGGATCGGGATCCTGGAGAAGGACGCAAGCTACGCGTCGGCGTGCCGCGCGTCAATTTTTTCGGTGACGTCGTGCACGATTACGCCCATTCTAACGTCCATCTCGTCTATTTTATGACGATTCGTCACAGTTTCTGGTAACATCACTCTCGGACAGCGCCGGCCGATGCTGCCTTGGACTGCTCGTGTCGTTGACCGAAGGCCGCGGTTCGGCCACGTTCCTGCCATGCCCACCCTGCCTGATCTGCTTCGCGAGGCCAGCCGGACCTTCGCCATCGGGATCGATCTCCTGCCGGAGCCGCTCCGGGCGGAGATTCGCATCGCGTACCTGCTGCTGCGCGTCTCGGACTATCTGGAGGACAACGAGGAGATGGCGCCGGAGGCCAAGAGCCGCCTGCTGAGGCAGTGGGAGGGGGTGCTGGGAGGGACCAGCGCGGCGTCCGAGTTGCTGCCCGTCCTGGACGCCGCCGCGGACCCCACGCCGGACGCGCTCGTCGCCCGGCACACCCGCGAAGTCCTCGAGGGACTGGAGGCGATCGACGCACGCGCGAGGGAGATCGTGACCGACCACGTGCGCGAGTCCACGCTGGGCATGGCGCGCTGGGTGGAGCGCGGCTCCGACTTCGCCGACGAGGCGGACCTCGACGACTACATGCACGAGGTCGCGGGCCGCGTGGGCTACCTGCTGACCGACCTTTTCGCGTACCGCGAGCCGGCCACGCTGGGCCCCAAGCGCTTGGACATGATGGAGCCCGCGCGCGAGTTCGGATTGGCGCTACAGACGGTCAACGTGATTCGCGGGCTGCACACCGACCGGGACCGCGGCTGGGTCTACGTGCCGCGTTCGTTTCTGAGCGATTTCGAAGGCGACGCGTCGTCCCTGTTCCGCCCCGAGAACCGCGAGGTCGCTCTGGCCGCCCTGGACCGGCTGGTGCACAAGGCCGAGCGGCACCTGGACATCGCGCGCGGCTACGTGCGGGCGATTCCGCGCAGGCACCGCGGCATCCGGCTCTTCTGCCTGCTGCCGCTGATGTTCGCGGTGCGCACGCTGGCCATCAGCCGCTCGAATCCCGAGGTGTTCGACGCCGAGACCAAGATCACCCGCGCCGAGGTGAGACGAATCGTCGGCAGCGCGCGCGTGCTGGGGGTTTCGAACGCGTGGATGGAGTGGTACTGCGACCGACTGGCTGTGGTTTAGCTAGCTCAGGCGCCGCACTTGCTGCAGACCCCGACCAGCTCGAGGCGATAGCCCTGCACCTGGAACCCGTCGACGGGTCCCAGCGGCGCCACGGCGTTCGGCGCCAGGTCGCCGGGGATGTCGCGGACCGAGCCGCAGCGCAGGCAGCGGGCGTGGTGGTGCGGGTCGGTACGGCCGTCGTAACGGGCCGAGCCGTCGCCGTACGTCAGCTTGCTTGCGAGCCCGCAGCCGACCAGCGTCTCCAGCGACTTGTACACGGTCGCGAGCGATATGTCGGGGATGTCCGAGCGCACGGCCAGGAACACGTCGTCCGCGGTGGGATGCGACTTCGTCGCGGCCAGAAAGCGGTAGACCGCCGCCCGCTGCTCGGTGTAGCGCTGCCCGCTGGCGTCCAGGGCTGCGCGCAGAACGTCGTCCGTGTGGCGCTGCGTTACGGGTCCCATGACCTAATGCTCGTGTAAGGCTCGTTCGTCCTTCGACCAGTGGCGAAACCTAGAGGGAACCGACGGTCGAGTCAATAGTAATTCTTGATTGACAGAAAGGGCCAACTGGTTGATGGACAACGATTTGGAGCAGAAAGAAGGACGCACGGTGCGTTTCGGGACTCCGTCGGTGCTGGCGCTGTGCCCCGATCTGCTTTTCGCCTCCAAGATTCGCGGCGCGGGCGCGGCGGCGGGAGTGCCGGTGCAGTTGGTGCGCAACCAGCGCGCGCTGATGGACGCGCTCGAGGCCGAGGCTGAGGCCGAGGCGGCCGCCGCGGAAGGCGCGCCCGCGCCGGGTCGACGTCTGGTGCTGGTCGATCTGGGCGCCGCGCACGACGGCGCCGAGGCCGTGGGCGCCGCCAAGCAAGGCTTCCCCGACGTCGAGGTGGTGGCGTTCGCGCCGCACGTGGCCGCCGACCGGATTCAGGCGGCGCGCGCCGCAGGCGCGGACGTGGTGCTCGCGCGCTCCGCGTTCATCGTGCAGCTGCCGGGGATGCTGCGGGCGCTGAAGGCCTAGGGCCGGCGTCCGCCAACCGAGGCGGGTGGGCGGGGTCGCCCCGGGGAGAAGGGGTCGCCGAGCGTACCCTCTCTCTTTGGCGATGTGCAACTCGTTCAAATCTCGAACGAGTTGCGATGTGCGAAAGAGCGGCATGGCGCCCCACAAGGAGGCGGCGCCAGACACGAACGAGGGGCGTGCGTCGGGCCAACGAAAACGCCCCCGAAGCACGGGGGCGTTTTACGCTGCGGGGGGCACGTTCGGCCGGCCGGCGTTGGCGGCGGCGGCGAGCGTCCTGGGCGGCGTCGGCGTTCTAGGCGGCGTCGGCCTCCTCGGCACGCTTGCAGTCGATGCAGTAGCGCGCGTGGGGCAGCGCGTCCAGTCGCTCGAAATCGACCAGGTTCCCGCAGTTGTGGCACTTGCCGAAGTTCTGCGGCTCCTTGTACAGCCGCCTCAGCGCCTCCTCGAGGCGGTAGAGATAGCGCCCTTCCTTGCTCGCGAAGAGCAGCATCTTCTCGCGCTCCATGGCGTCGGTGCCCAGGTCCGCGATGTGGTCGGAGTAGGAGTACAGGTCGCTGTCCGCCTGCTCGGCCGACTCCTTGGCGAGCTCGTCGAACTGTCCCAGGGAGCGCATGGCGCGCTCGCGCTCCCGCAGAAGTCTCTTCTCCAGGTGCTCGATCTGCTTTTTCGTCAGTTTCTTGGCCATCTATTTCCCCTTGCGTCCACCCTACCAGCGTGACGTCACTCCCTGGGCGGGGAGAGCCGGCGCCGCGCTTCCAAGGCTGAAAATACGCCGGCGGCGCGTCGCCGACAACCGAATCAGGCGCGCTGTTACCCCGACGTGGTGGACTGGGTCCGGCGTCCGTTCGATCTAGAAATACGTCGCCACCGAGAACTGGATCCCCGCCTGATCGGCCGGATTCTCGAACCGATCACGCGTGCGGCCGCGCAGGAAATCGAGCTTTACCGCGGTCTCGGCGGTGGGGTAGAAGTTGAGCCCCGCGGTCAGCCGCCAGGCCGCGTCGCCGGCGCGATCGGTGTCGAAATCCACCGCGTCGACGCGCGCCGCGCCCGCGAAGTAGGCGCCCGGCAGCGTCCGGATCCAGCCGCGCCCGAACGGCCGCACCAGGTCCGCGAAGACGCCCTTCTGGCCGGACGCGAAGATGCCCTCCAGGCCGGGCGGCACGTCCACATCCACCAGCGCCGCTTCGGCGGCCAGCGTGAAGCGGAAGGCCCTCACCTCGAAGTCGCCGACCAGGACCGACACGTCGCGGCGCTCGTCCACCGCCAGGCCCTCATCGTCGAACACGTTGTAGGCCCCGTGGTGCGCGCTCACGCCCACCTCCGCGGCGGCCGACGGCGAGTACGCGAGCCGTCCCACGAACGCCACCGAGGAGTTGTTGTCCTCGAAGTTGCCGCGCCCCAGCGGCAGGCGCGTGCCGTCCTCGGCGTCGTCGATGAGACCCTCGTCGAAGCCGTTCACGCCGTACAGCTCGTAGCTGACGCGGCCGGCGCCGGCCGGTAGCACGCCGAACACGCCCAGCCCCGGCTCGGACAGAGCGACGGCCAGCAGCTCGGTGGACACCAGCGGCCTGTCCGTGAACGGGTTGAGCGGGCTGTCGTGGGCGAGGTTGAAGCGGCCCAGCGGCGACAGGATCATGCCCGCCCGCACGCCCAGCGCGGGATGGAGGAGCAGGTCGATGGCGGCGAACTCCAGCTTGATCTCCTCGCCGCCCTCCTCGAACTCCAGCTCCGCGCCGAAGCGCACGATGTCGCTGATCTGTGCGGCGGTGAAGAGGTTGAAGCGTTTGGCGACGAAGCCCGCTTCGTCGGTCGCGCCGTCCTGGCGCAACCACACGGCGTGCGCCTCCGCGTAGCCGCCGATCGCGGCGCGACCGGCGAGCGACCCCAGGTACGGCTTGTCGTAGATCCCGCCGCGCACGAACGGGCGGTCGGCGGCGGAATCGGCGGCCTGCGCCCCCAGCGGGGCGGGGAGCAGAGCGGCGCCCGCGGCGAGCGCCGCCAGCGCGACGAGCGATCGAGCGTTGCTCATGAGATCCGTATCTCCAGCGCGTCGCCGTCCCGGCGCGTCTCGTAGCGGGTGAGCGCGCGCTCGGCGGGGCCGCGCACCACCGCGCCTGTGCGTTCGTAGGTGGACCCGTGGCAGGGGCACACGAGCTGGGCGCCGGCGATGTCGACGGTGCACCCCTGGTGCGTGCAGATGGGCGACAGCGCCGCGTGCGTGCCGTCCTCCAGGGTCAGCACGTAGACCGGGTGCGGCAGCCCTTGGGGCGCGAGCTTGAGCCAGCCGCCGGCGACGCGGAGTCCCGGGTGGTCGCGCAGGTCCAGCCGGACCAGCCCGTCGCGCGGGGTAACCGGCAACGCGGTGACGCCGCCGCACGCGCCCATTCCGAGCGCCAGGCCGGCGGCGCAGGAGCGCGCGATGAAGTCGCGACGCGTGGTCGTGGCCGGCGCGGCCGCGTCGAAGGCCCCCATCAGCGGCTCTTCACGAAGTCGAGCAGCGCCGCGCGGTCCTCGTCCGACAGCGACCCGTAGGCCGCGCGGGCCGCCGCGCCCTCGCCGCCGTGGAAGCCGATCGCCTCGTCGACCGAGCGGGCGCGTCCGTCGTGCAGCAGGAACGCGTCGCCCGCCAGGAAATCGCGCATCACGCGCAGCCCCCACAGCGGCGCGGTGCGCCACTCGCGGCCGTTCGCGTCCCCGTCGGGCCGGCCGTCGGCCAGCTCATCGCCCATGTCGTGCAGCAGCAGGTCCGAGTAGAGCGGCACCGGCCGGTCCGCGATTGCCGCGATGGGGCTCGCGCCGGTGCGCAGCTCCGGCACGTGGCAGGACGCGCAGCCCACCTGCGCGAACAGCGCCTGGCCGCGCCGGCGCCGCTCGGTCGACGCGCCCGCCGCGGGCGGCGCCAGCATGCGGATGTAGTCGATGACGGCGTTCACGGTGGACGCCGGGATCTCGGGGTCGGGCACCTCGTCGGCCGCGCGCGGGCCGGGCCCAGCCAGCGGATTGGTGTTCTCCTCCGGGATGAAGTCGGAGGTGATGCCCATGTCCTGGTGGTAGGCCGCGCTGGTCTGCTCGAGCAGGGTCGAGACTTGCGCCTTGCGGCTGAAGCGGCCCAGCACGGGGCCCGGACCGCCGCCGGGCTCGCTCGCCGGCACGAACTCCGGCGGCGTGACCATGTTCGGCCGGCCCGAGACGCCGTCGCCGTCGGCGTCATCGGGGTCTGCGTTGGCAAGGATCGCCGCGGCGGGAATGGCCTCGATGAGCCCCACGCCGAACACCGGCGGCGGCAGGCGCAGCGACACCTGCGCGCCCGGCGGCAGCGTCTCGGGGACCGCGCCCGGGATGGCCTTGTCCTGGATCTGCGGCCCGCCCAGCTCCGGCGCGAGCTCCCCGTCGACCGAGAAGCGCGTGAGGATGTTGTCCGGTCGCCCGCGCCCGTCGCCGCTGTGGCACTCGGCGCACGCCACGTTGTTGAAGATCGGACCGAGCCCACTGGACGGAGCGAAGCGCCGGCCGAACTCGGCGTCGCCGCGCGCGAACGCCGCCATCTCCTCGGCGGTGAGGCCCGGCAGCGGGGAGTCCAGGATGTCCGCGTCCTCCGGGGGCGCGGTGATCAGCCCGTCGCAGGAAGAGGCCAACGCCGCCAGAGCCACCAGCAACGCGAGGGCACGGAGGCGCCCGTTCACCCGGTCACCAGCAGGCCGGTCAGGTACATGACCGCGAGGCCCAGCAGCAGGCCGGCGGCGTTGAGCGGCGCGGTCAGGCCGCTCTCGGCGCGCCGACCGAAGAAGCGCGCCAGCTCTATCACCACCTGCGCCACGGCGCCGGCGCCGATCGCCAGGAACAGCGTGACGGCTATGGGAGAGCTCGAAAACCCGCCGATCCAGGCGCCCAGGATGGTCGGGACGCCGGCCAGCAGGCCGAGCGCCACCAGGGGCGCGATCGAGATGCTCTCGCGCGCCAGCGGCGCCACGATGGCCAGCCCCTCGGTGGTGTTGTGCACCAGGAAGCCCACCACCAGGAAGGCGCCCAGGGCGATGGCGCCCGACGCGTACGCGCCGCCGATCGCCAGCCCCTCCCCCAGGTTGTGCAGCCCGATCGCGAGCGCCACCAGGAGCGCGAGCTGGAAGGGCGCGGCGGTGCCGTCGGGGTTGCGGCGCGCGCGGCCCAGCGCGTTGACGGCGAGCGGCGTACCCAGCGCGCCCATCAGCAGCAGGCCCGTCCCCTGGAAGGCGCCCGGCACCTCGCCGGCCACCTCGAACGCCTCCAGCAGCGCGTCCACCCCCAGGAACACCAGCAGCCCAACGGTGAGCGCCATGAAGAAGTCCACCCAGCGCCGCTCGATGCGGCGCAGGAAGGGAAGCCACAGCAGGCCCAGCAGCACCGGCAGCACGCCCACGTACATCCCCAGCAACGCGAACGCGCCCAGGTAGCGCCCGCCCACCGGGGGCGCGGTGGTGGCGACGTCCACGCCCGCGTCGAAGGTCACGCCGGTGTTGGTGATGAGCACGACCTGGTGCGGCTCGCCCTCCACCCACGGGTAGGGCACGGTGATCACGCGCCGCTCCAGCCGGCCGATGGTCCGCTCTCCGTCCAACTCGTGGCTCCACACCGCGTCGTCCACGGCCAACTGCGCGATCGTCACGGCCTCGGGGCCGCCGTTCACCACGGCGACCTTCATGACGCCCGGTCCCGGGAACCAGATGCGCTCGATCGTCAGCTCCTCGACCGGGGGGAACGCCTCGTCGAAGAGGCCCAGCGGGCCGAAGCGGAAGAGCGCGAACAGGAGTCCGGCGAGCAGCACCAGCGGGCCGACCCCCAGGAGCCACGCCGGCGGGCCGGGACGAGCCGCGCCTCCATCGCCCGCGCCCGCATCGTCAGCGGCCACGGCCGTGTCGGTCCCCGCCGCGCCGTCAGACAACGGGGGCCTCCTCGCCGCTCACGTCGAACATCGCCATCCAGCCCAGCTCGGCGAACTCGCTCTGGTGCGCGTGGAACATGAAGCGGCCGGGGAACCTGTAGCTGAACTCCAGCACGGCGCGCTCGCCCTGGCACAGCGTGACGGTGTCGGTCAGCTCGGAGCGCTCCAGGTCGGTGCCTGTGCGGTAGAGCCGGAACATGTTGCCGTGCATGTGCAGCGAGTTGATCAGGTCGAACTCGGTCAGGTTGACCAGGTAGACCCGCACGAGCTCGTTCAGCGCGAGCTTGATGGGGTGGCGCTGGTAGTGGAAGCCGACCGTGTTGACGGCGTAGATCTCGTTGGAGCCGTCGAAGTTGGTGTCGAAGCCGTTCATCACCATGACCAGCTCGCGCGCCGGCTCGCGGCCGCCCGGCGGGTCGACGATGAAGGTCCCGTAGAGGCCCTTGTGGATGTGGCGCTTCAGCGGGATCGCGTGGCAGTGGTAGAGGTGCAGGCCGAACGGCTCGGCGTCGAACTCGTAGGTGTAGCTGCCGCCCGGTTCCACGATCTCGAACACGCCGTCCGCCTCCGCCGGGTGCGTGCCGTGGAAGTGGATGGTGTGCGGGTGGCTGCCGGCGTTGCGGAAGTTGACGCGCAGGCGGTCGCCCTCGGTGCACCTGATCGTGGGGCCCGGCACCTGGCCGTTGTAGGTCCAGGCGGGGAACCACACGCCCGGCGCGACCTCGATGTCCTCGTCGATCGCGACCATGTCGTACTCGCGCAGCGTGCGTCCGTCGGCCAGGGTCGAGACGCGGCCGTAGTCGAAGTCGGTCAGGAACGCGGTCGGGTCGAAGCCGCCCGGCTGGATGTCGCCCACCGCGTCGTTGCTCGCCACGTGGCCGTGGCTGCTCACGAGCTGCGCCGCGCCCTGGAGCTGCTCCGGGCTGGCACCCTGCTGGAGCGCACGGGCCGCTCCTCCCACCGCCACGCCCGCCGCGCCCACCGCCCCGGCGCGCAGGAGGTTGCGCCGGGACATGCCCCTGTCCCCGCTCTTGTCAGACATGCTCCACCTGTCCTCTCGCTCCCGCGCGCTGCACGCGCACGGAGTCGCACATCTCTCTGCCCAGGACGCGCTCCTGTCCGCCCACCCGCACCGTGATGGGGCCGCCGAGCGGCGCCCGGTCGACCACCCTCACGCGCGCCCCGGGCCGCAACTCCAGCTCGCCCAGGTAGCGCAGGGCTTCCGGGCTCTCGTCGGCCACCCGCCGCACCACGCCGCGCTCGCCCACGTCGAGGTCGGACAGCGCGGGCCAGCGCTGCTCGCTGAACTCCACGCCGGACTCGGGGATCGGGGCGCCGTGCGGATCCTCGGCGGGATCGCCCAGGGCGGCGGCCATGTGGTCCACCAACTCGTCGGACGCGGCGTGCTCCAGCCGCTCGGCCTCTTCGTGCACGGAGTCCCACGAGTAGCCCAGCACCTCGACCAGGAAGGCCTCCAGGATCCGGTGCCGGCGAATGGTGCGCAGCGCCGCGGTTCGGCCCTCGCGCGTCAGGCGCGCGCCGTAATAGCGCTCGTATTCGATCAGGTCCTGCTCGGCGAGCCGGCGCAGCATGCCCGACACCGACGCGGCGGACACGCCCAGCGTCTCCGCCACGACCGACGTCGACGCGGCGCCCTCGCCGGTGGTCGCGTTGTAGATCGCCTTGAGGTAGTCCTCGACGGCCGGTGTCGGCACACGCGCCTCCCCATTGTTCGCCAACGGTCCGACCGACGCGCCGGGCCCGTGACTAGAATTCGTCTCAACGAAACTGAGAATTAGTCTAGCCTAAGAATCGACGGTGAGTCAAGAGTCGTGTTTGGGAGAGACCGACGCGTAGGGCGCTAGCGGGGGTCGGGTTGCGTCTCGAGTCCGAGGTCGTCCCACCCGGCGGCGTCTCGCCACGCTCCCAGCGGGAGCGGGGCCTCCCACACCGGACGAGCCCTGGACCGGACCGACGCCGGAAACCAGGCCAACTCGCGGCCGCGTTCGCCATGTCCGAGTGCGGATCGAGCCCACACTCCGCGCAGCCCCTCGGCGCGGACGCGGGACCCCGCCGTCCGACAGCGCGCGACGGACACGGCGGTCCCGTTCGCGTTGCGGGGGTAGGTGTCGGGCAGATGCAGCGCCCGCAGGCCGGCCACGGTCACCGCGTCGGCCACCGTCTGCGCCCGGGGCAACGTCACGGCCACGAGCACGAGGGCGTCATCGTCCAGGTCCTCGGGGAGCGCCCCCGAGCCTTCGACGATCCTGCCGATCTGGAGCCGGACGGTCTCCGCGTCGGCGCTGAGGTAGAGCGTCGGGTGTGACTGCGGGGCGTTCCAGCGTCCGCCGTGCTGCTGCGCGAACGACGGATCCAGTGGGTCGTGCCAGCGCGGCTCGGCGACGCGCAGCCAGACCCGGCCGTCCGGCAGTGACGCGCGGCGCGGCCTCAGGGCTGGACCCGGCGCAGATCGAACGTGGAGGTCACGGACTCGCGCACCTCTGCGTGACGTCCGTCGCGGAGGAGGTCGACCAGGGAGCGGCCGGAGAGGTTGGCCGCGGGCCGGCGCACCACCGCCGGAATGCGCTCGCGCTTGATCCAGCGGTCCAGCACGTCGGTCGCCGCGGCGAGATCCATCACCGCGTCCATCCGGTCTGCGGGGACGCCGCTCTGCCGCCACTTGGACAGCGCCTGGCGGGACACCCCGAAGGCGCGTGCGGCTTCACTGGCGGAGAGATCCCAGAGAGCCAGGAAGCGCTCGAGCGGATCGGT
>JBDLIA010000032.1 GCA_039715185.1 Gemmatimonadota bacterium | reverse complement strand
GCGGCGATAGTTATGGAGGGCCCGACGATGGGAACGGGGTTGGTGGTACGTCTGTGGCGCGACGAAAGCGGGCAGGACATCGCGGAATACGCGTTGCTCCTGGCCCTGCTGGCGGTCGTGATTCTCCCCATCCTGGTGGCTTTCGGCGACACCATAGCCGATTCGTTCGACGCCTCGGAGGATTGCCTGCGCCCGGCCTTCGGCGGGGAAACCCCAGCCGATGGCGGCGAATCATTCGGGCAGTGCAAGCACGGGGACTGACGTACCACCGCGTGAGGGTCGGCGCCCCCGCGTCAATCGCCTCCGACGGATCCGAACGACTCCAGCCACCGACGTCCCCGCTCGGTGATCTGCACGTAGTTAGGACGACGCAACGGGGAGTTTACCGAGACGAGTCCCAGCGCGGACAAGGCCTCCGCCGCCTCCTCCACGCGTACCCTCGAGCTGCCGAGCACCCTGGCCGCGACCTCCAGAATGACGGACTGGCCGCCCGCCTTCTCCAGCGAGCGCATGATCCCCAGCATCTCGTCCCGGAGGGGATGATCCTGCGGTAAGCCGGCGGCCGCCTTGTCCGCGCCGCCCGCCACCCCACCCCCGTCAGGCTCGCCGGTCGTGGACTCGCCGGGCTGAGCGCGACCGACCATGCGACCCGCCCAGAATGCGAGGGCCGCGACCAGCAGAGCGCCGATGGCCGGGACCGGCCACAGCAGCAGCTCAGTCATCGGACCAACATGCCTGCGCCGGGCGCAGCGCGCGACCCTCCCGCGACGTAGATGTGGAGGAACGGGCCTCGGACTCTCTATATTTCATGAAGGAGTCTCACGAGGCGACCTGACGGTGCCGGCTGAGAGACCCAATCGAAGGAGGGCGGCCGTGGCCCGCGGCGCCCGAATGCTGATCGTATTGCCGCTGATGACCGCGGCGGCCCTCCCCCTCGCCGGGCAGGCTCCGACGGCCGAGATCATTGGCGTCGTGCGGGATTCCGCTTCCGAGCCGCTCGCCGACGTCGACGTCTTGGCGCTCAGCCGGACCACCGGCTTCGCCTATCGGGTCTCCACCTCCTCGTCAGGGCGTTATTGGCTGCGGGGCCTTCCCCCGGGGGGCTACGACCTCACCGCCGGGCGCATCGGGCTGCGGGCGACGACGCGCGAGGGCGTGCGGCTGTCGATCGGTCAAACGATCACGATCGATTTCACGCTGCACCCATCGGCAGTCGAGCTGGAGCCACTGAGCGTGCGCGTCGGCGGGCCGCCGTTAGAGACCACGAACTCCGAGGTGTCCTACGTGCTCGATCGTCAACGGATCGAGCAGCTTCCGGAGGAAGCGCGACAGTTCATCGAGCTGGCGCAGCTCGTGCCGGGGGCGACGGCGGGCACCGTAGAGACCGGGGGGCCGCCGCCCTTCGGGACCAACGGCACGTCCGTAGGTGCGCTCAACCGGCAGTCGCTCGGGGTCCTGGTAGACGGCGGGGATTTCACGGAAGGCCTGTTCGGGGACCTGAACGGGTCGCTTCCCCTGCTCGCGATCCAGGAGTTCGAGGTCGTTCAGAGCCAGTATTCCGCCGAGTTGGGAAGAGCGGCCTCGGGAATCATCAACGTCGCCACGCGCAGCGGCGGCAACGAGCTGCACGGCGAAGCGTTCGGACTCTATCGCCATCAGACGCTCACGGCGCTCGGAGCGTTCGAAACAGAAAAGCCGGACTTCAACCGATCGCACTGGGGCGCCGCGCTCGGCGGTCCGATCTCGGCCGGCCGTACGCACTTCTTCGCGGCCTTCGAGCGTCGCGCGGAGAATACCTTCTCCACGGTCAACACGGGCGGCGCGTTCCCTGGCTTCGAGGGGACGTTCAAGACGCCTTTCACGGACAACCTGCTGTTCGCGCGGATCGATCATCGGGCCGGCGAAGGCCACGAGCTCACCCTCCGCTACTCCGGCGAAATCGGAGAGGAACTATTCGGCGTGGGTGGAACCAGCGCTCTGGAGTACGGCCAGAACAACACGTTGGACATGCACAGCGTCCTGGTCGCCCACCGCTGGATGCTGCCGAGCGGATGGCTCAACGAGGCCCGGCTTCACGTCATCAGTACGCAACGGTCCCTGCTCCGGAACGCTTCGCCCGGCCCGACGCTCTTCTACCCAAGCCTGTCGGCCGGTCCCCACCAGGGCGAAGAGCGGAGTCGCAGCCTGCGCGCCGAGCTACGGGACGACGTGTCGCTGATCTCGACCGGTCGCAGCGGCACCCATCGCGTCAGCTTCGGCACCCATCTCAGTTGGCTCGACAACGAGACGCAGTCCGCGTTCTTCGAGGACGGCGCCTTCTTCTTCCGGGAGGATACGGACCCCCTGCCAGCGCGGGGCCAGATCTCCTTCGACCCGCCGGCCATCGAGCTCGACGCCCGCAACCTTCAGCTCGCCTTCTACGCACAGGACGACTGGAGTCCCACCCCCGGGCTTACGCTCGCTCTCGGCCTTCGCTACGACATCGAGACGAACGGCACGAACCAGGACTTCGTTTCCCCTTTCGCCGGCCAGGTGTCGTTCATCCCCACGTTTCCGCGGTCGATCGACAAGGACAACCTCGCCCCCCGGATCGGCTTCGCATGGGATCCGACCGGCGGCGGTCGAACCGTGGTGCGCGGCGGGTTCGGGATCTTCTATGACGCCAGCATCGCGGCTCCGCAGGTGGCGCTGGAGCGGAGCTCGGGCGTGCCGGTGGTACAGGTGTTCAACCCGGCGACTACGGCGATCGACGAGCTCATGATCGACCCGGACACCGTGCCACCGGTCGTGTGGACATCGGCTGAGATCGAGACCGCGATGACGCGCCAGTCTTCCCTGGGAATCGAGCACAGCCTCCCGGGCGAGGTCATCATCCGGATCGACGGGCTGTTCGTACAGGGAAGGAACCTCCTCCTGGAGCGCAACCTCAACCCCATCGAAGGGGGCGCGCCGCGACACCCTGAGTTCGCGCAGATCTTGCAGATGGTGAGCGCGGGGCGTGCGGACGCGAAGATGCTGCTCGTGGAAATGCGAAAGGCGTTCCCGCGGGGCTGGGTGAACGTGGGCTACACGCTCGCCGACAGAAAGAACACCAACGACAACTGGGGCGCGGACGTCCCCCAGAATGATCCGGACGTCCTGGACCTGGACGGAGAGTGGGGACCGGCGGCGTGGGACGAGCGACATCGCGTGGTCGCCACCGGCGGGATCGGCCTCCCGCTCGATGTCACGGTCGCGGCGAAGGTGATATACGCGTCGGCCCGGCCGTTCACCGCCATCACCGGGCGGGACGACAACGGAGACCTCGATCGCACGAACGATCGCCCACCGGGCGAGGGTAGGAACGCGCGACGGGGCCCCGACTTCTTCCGGACGGACGTCGGCCTGACGTGGAGCGCGCTGACGTCGGGCCGGGCGCGCATCGGGCTCGCGCTCAACGTCTACAACCTCTTCAATACGACCAACGGCCTCCCCAACTCGGTGCCGACAATCGTCGGGTCGCCGCTCTTCGGACAGGCCGCCGCCGCGTTCCCGGGGCGGCAGCTGGAGCTGGGGGTCCGGGTCGGCCCCTCGTGACCGGCCCGGACCGTACTGGGTCGTCGTGGCTAACTCGAGGCGTCGTAGTCGATCCACCCGTCGTAGCCGACCTCTCCGTTGACGCCGAACACGTCGAACTCCCCCGTGGCCCCGGCGAAGCGTCCCGTGCCGCCCTCGACGATACCGTTGCCGACGAGCGCAGCGCCGAACTGACCCTGCGCCCGCACCCCCACTCCGGAGACCTCCAGTACGTCTCCGTCTGCGGCCGTGTAGGTTTGCACGAGCGTGAAGTCGATGACCAGGTAAAGCGGTGGACCGATCCCCGGGTCGTCAGGAAACTCCTCGGGCAGCTCCTCCTCGTTGGGCCGCACGTTGAAGCCGCAGGTCTCCCCCACGCCGGTGAAGCTTCCGAGGTGGGTCAGCTCGCCCTCCAGTACCGTATGCAGGACGAGATCGCAGTCGTCCGTCGGGGCGCCCGGAACCTGCTCCGTGGCGCGAACGGTGCCCATGAACGGCAGCGGGCCCGGGACGTGACTGGTGGCGACGACTTGTCCGGCTTCGTCGTGCGGCGCGGCGTCGGGCCCCGCGGGATCCCCATCGCCGCACGCGTTCGCCGTCAGCGCGGCCAGACAGACGGCAGCGCCCGACGAAATCGTGCGGAGCTTGGCAATGGCGGTCATGAGATCCTCCTTGTGGTCAACCCGCCGACCGTGGACGTTTCGATGGTAGGGCGGCGAATTCCTCGGCCGCGTTCTCCACGGTCATCTACTTGGGGAGACGAGAAGGAGCCGCGGATCACGCCATAGCCAACCCGGGCCGCGCCGACTCATGCGATCCTCCGACGACACCACCGAGCTGCTGCTGGCCATGCGGGAAGGGGATCGCGGCGCCCACGACCGCTTGACGGCGAGGCTGTACGACGAGCTCCACGCCATCGCGCACCGGGAGCTGGCACGCCGCGGCGGAGCGACGCTGCGGACGACCGGCCTGCTCCACGAGGCGTACCTGAAGCTCGTGGACCAGAGCCGGGTCGACGTCGACGATCGCGCCCACTATCTGGCGCTCGCGGCGACCGCCATGCGCCACATCGTGGTCGATCACGCGAGGAGCCGGAGGACGCAGAAGCGAGGGGGGGGTTGGCGCAGGATCTCGCTAGGCGACGCGGCGCCGGCGTCGGATGACCGGGCCGAGGAACTGATCGAGCTGGACGAGGCGCTGGGACGCCTGGAGCGCTTCGACGAACGCCTGTGCAGGGTGGTGGAGTGCCGCTTCTTCGGAGGGCTGACCGTGGCCGAGACCGCCGCCGCCCTCCGGGTCGCGCCGCGCACGGTGGACCGAGCGTGGGAGAAGGCCAAGGCCTGGCTCGTCCGGGAGATACATGAAGCCTAGCGACCTGGATCCGGAGCGCTGGCGGAGGATCGACGCGGTACTGGGGGCCGCGCTGGAGACCCCGCCCGACGAGCGACCCGCCTTTCTCGCCTCGGCGTGCGCCGATGACCACGCGCTGCGGTCTGACGTCGAAGCGTTGCTCGAGGCGCACGCCCGGGCCGGGCCTCGCTTCGACGAGCCCGCGAGCCTGCTGGACGAAGCCCTCGAAGCCTTGGCGCCCAACGATGTCGAGGGCCGACAGGTAGGGCCCTTCCGCCTGGTCCGGGAGATCGGCCGGGGTGGCATGGGGGTGGTCTACCTGGCCGAGGACACGCGCCTGGGCCGACGCGTGGCGCTCAAGGTGCTCCCGCCCTACCTGGGAGTCGGACGCCAGGCGAAGCGGCGCTTCATGTCGGAGGCCAGGGCCATCGCCGCGCTCGATCACCCCAACATCGCGACCCTCTACGAGACCGACGAAACCGAGGAGGGGCAGCTCTACATGGCGTTCGCCCTGTACGAAGGCGAGACCCTCGACGAGCTCATCCGCCGGGGCCCGCTTCCCGTAGAGAGGGTGGTCGAGATCGCGACGCAGATCGCCGCGGGGCTCCACGAAGCTCACGACAGCGAGATCGTCCACCGCGACGTGAAGCCGTCGAACGTGCTGCTGACCGAGCGCGGCGAGGTCAAGCTCCTGGACTTCGGCGTGGCCAAGGCGGCGGGAGAAGACGTCACGCAGGAAGGGGTTCGACCGGGCACCGTGGCGTACATGAGTCCCGAGCAGGCGACGGGGGCGCGACTGGATGGGCGCACGGACCTGTGGTCGCTGGGCGTCGTGCTGTACGAGATGCTCACCGGCGTCAGACCTTTCTGGGAGGACGATCAGGCGTCGCTGATCCAGAAGATCCTGCACGCTGACCCCGACCCGCCGTCCTCGCTGCGGAGCGATCTGCCGGAAGATGTGGCGTGGGTCGTCGACAAGCTCCTGTGCAAGACGCCGGATGGCCGCTACCGGAGCGCCGAGGACCTGCTCGACGACCTGCGGTCCTTGCGGCGGGGAGGATCCCCGGACGTGGCGATCCGGGAGCCGCCGCCCGCCGTCGGGCGTGGGCGCCGGGTCCCGAGCGGCGCCGCGGTCTGGCGCGCGCTACGCCGGCCCACAGTCGCCGTCCCGGCCGTCGTAGCCGTGCTGGCCGGCGGCATCTGGCTCTCGACCCGCCCCCCGAGCGGACAAGGTCCCCGTATAGAGAGGCTCGCCGTGCTGCCGCTGACCAATCTCACCGGCGACGCCGAGCACCAGCACATCGTCAACGGGGTGCACGACGCGCTGATCGCCGAGCTCGGCAAGATCGGATCCCTCGGCGTGATCTCGCGCACCTCGGTCGCGCGCTATCGGAACACGGACGCGCCCATCCCCGAGATAGCGCGCGAGCTCGAGGTCGACGCCCTCGTGGAGGGTTCCGTGATCATGGACGGCGACAGCATCGCGATCACGGCGACGCTCGTTGAGGCGTCACCGGAACGGCAGCTCTGGACGGCGAGCTACCGCAGCCCCCTGGGAGGCGTGTACGAGGTCAGCAGCGAGGTCGCGCTTTCGATCGCCGAGGAGCTGGGCATCGAGCTGACCCGGGACGAAGGCGCTCGTCTCGCGGCGGGCGGACCGGTGGACCCCGAAGCCTACGACGCCTTCGCCCTGGGTCAGTTCAACGTGGAGCTGAGGTCCAGGGAGGGGTTCGAGTTGGCGCGGAGGTACTTTCGTCAGGCGATCGAAATCGACTCCACCTTCGCGCCCGCCTACGCTGCCCTGGCGGAAGCCTATGGTTCCGCGGCCTTCTTCGGGCTGGGGCGGCCGTCCGAAGTCATGCCCCGCGTTACAGAGCTGGCGAGAGCCGCCCTGCGCTTCGACAGCACGAACGCCCACGCGCACAATGTGCTGGCCGCGGTCCAATTCTACTGGGAGTGGGACTGGGACGAGTCGGAGCGGCTAGCGCGACGGGCCATCGAGCTCAACCCGAGCCGCGCAGGCTACTTCCTGGCCGAGGTCCTATCGGTCGCGGGCCGCTACGCCGAAGCGCTGGCCGTTGTCGAAAGGGGCGCCTCCCTGGACAGGATGGTCCCGTTCGCCTCGTTCAGACCGGTAGTGGTCCTCAACTACATGCGCGACTTCGACCAGGCGATCGAGCTGAGCCGGGCGGGTCTCCAGTTCTTCCCGGACTTCTGGCAAGGCCACTGGCTGCTGTGCCAGGCGTTGGCCGGCAAGGGACTGTATGACAGCGCGGCGGAGGCTTGCGAGGAGGCGACCAGGCTCTCCGACCGCCTGCCGATGGCTCTGGGCGCGCTCGGGTACGCCTACGCCCGGGCCGGCCGGCGCGCCGACGCCGAGCTATTGGTCGCCGAGCTCGAGCAGCGGGCCGACGCCGCCTACGTAGGGGGGACCCACATCGCGATCGTGTTCGGCGCCCTGGGCGATCGGGACCGGGCGTTCGCGTGGCTGGACCGAGCGTACGAGGAGCGCGACGTCGCGTTGGTGCACCTCGACGTGAACCCGGCGTTCGACCCCCTCCGGTCCGATGCGCGCTTCGACGTCCTGCTGGAGAGGATCGGTCTCGAGCGTCGGTGACGGGCGGCGGATATCGCACCGCGCCGGGAGGTGTTGCACGCGCACCTTACGCCCGTTAGCACCTACTGGTGCGATCCTCACCAACTCAGGAGGAGACTATGCGGCACAGCCCCATGGCAACCCTGGCGATCGCGATCACGCTTGTGAGCGCCGCCTGCCAACCGGTGGATCAGGCCCCGTCGGAGCTGACCGCGGCGGATGCCGAGGCGATTCGGGCGGTTGACGCCGCCGCCACGGAGGCGGGCGTCGCCGGCGATTTCGACGCGTTTGCCGCTCTCTACACCGAAGATGCGATCCTGCTGCCGCCGAACGCACCGGCGGTCACCGGACGCTCCGCGATTAGGGATTACTGGGCCTCGGTTCCGCCTATCGTCGCCTTCGAAATCGAGGTCGAGGAGATCGTGGGTCGGGGGGACCTCGCGTACGTCCAGGGCAGCTACTTGCTGGAGTTGGCGCCGCCCGGTGCGCCCGAGCCGATCCGGGACAACGGCAAGTTCATCGAGATCCGGCGCAGGCAGCCGGACGGCTCCTGGCCGCTTTCGCGTGACATCTACAACTCGAACCTGCCGATAGCTGCGCCAGAGCCTGCAGACGCTACGGCGAGCGAAGGTGAAACGTAGGCGGTGGGGCTTACGAATGAACTGAGGCAACCGTGAGTGCGGGCGGAGGGGACTAACGGTGGGACCAGCAGCTTCAGGCAGCAGGAGGGAAAAGCCATGGCTGGGAAGCGCGAAGAAGAGGCCAACGATGCTCAACTCGATGGTGCGGGCCGTCTAAGCAGGCGGGATTTCGTCAAAACGGGAGCCGCCGACGGGTTTGCGGCGGCGGCCCTGCTGACGACCGGCGAGGTGGCCGCGAGGAGTTCGGCCGGCGAGGAGGCGGAGGAGGACTATTCACTCGCCGCCCAGGCGGGAGGCGGATGGGACTACGAAGCGGATGTCGTCATCGCGGGCGGCGGGTGCGCGGGCCTGACCGCGGCCATTCGCGCGGCCGATCTGGGAGCCACCGTCCTCGTTGTCGATCAAAACTTCGATCTGGGCGGCAGAATGCTGCACAGCGGATCCTTCCTGTCGCTCGGCGGGGGTGACCCGGTCCAGCTGCGGGACATGAACGGCGAGAGCGACGCCGAGGGGTTCGTCACGGCAGATCCGGCGGTCGAGCCCGAGGAGCTCGACGACAGCGTCGACCTGCTGTTCACCGACGTCACCGACTGGTCGATCGTCGACCGCAAAGCGCAGAGCCCCTACAGGTACAACGAGCCCGAGATGATGCGGGCCTGGGCCGAGAACTGCCCGGCCACCAGGCAATTCCTGATCGACAACTACGTCCGCTTCTCACGCGTCGCCGGCACCCACGGCGGAGGGGGGCTGTCGCGCGCCAGGGGGGCAGTCTGCTTTCTCATGCTGGGTGACAGGACCGACGTGAAGGCGGGCACAATAACCGCGGAGGACGCCGGCAGGGCCGACCCCGAGCGCACCAGTGCGTTCGCGCCATCGCAGATGTTCGACGCGAGTCGGTTCGTAGGACCGAACGCGGTGGGCAACGGTGTGGCCCTGGCCCGGCCGCTGGAGTTCTCGGCCCGGGAGAAGGGCGTCGAGTTCATGCTTCACCGCCGCTTCGACGAGCTGGTGCGCGAGGAGCCGTCTTCGGGGCGGGTGCTCGGAATCAGGGCCCAGTATTCTCCGCGCCACCACCCGGAGACCGGCGAGCTTCTGCAGAGCTACTGGCAGAACGGCAACCTCGACGAGCAGCGGGAAACGGTTACCATCAGGGCGCGCAAGGCGGTCATCCTCGCGAGCGGCGGTCACGCGGGCAATCCCCAGGTCCGCAGCATGTTCTACCCCGCCATGCGCGAGCCCGCGTTCCCGACGAGCGGTCGTGCCCTGCTGGGCCCGCACGGTCAGGACGCCAGCGCGCTCATCGCCGGCCTGAGGGTCGGCGCGAACCTGGCGGGGATGCAGCAGAACCTGTCCTATCCGGTGACCTTCCACCTCTCGACCCGCCTCGGCACCCCGGACGCGTACACCGGCATGATGCCCGGTCACCCGACGTTCGGCTTCCGCGGCTCCACCGGGATCAACGTCGGTAGGGCCGGCTTCGAGGAGTTGATCGTCGTGAACCAGGTCGGCAAGCGCTTCTTCAACGAGATCCGCCTCGTTCGGAGACCCGGGTTGAACGCCTACCCCGGCGATGGCGGCGCCCCGGGCCAGGGGCTCGAGCACACGCCGCTGGACTGGCGCAATTGCACCAAGGAATGGATCCGGGAGATGTACGACTACGACCACGGCCTTGCGGCTGCGCTGGCGATCAACGAAGGGTCGGAGCCGCCGCATTACTACTCCGGGCCGCTGTGGGCGATTTTCGACCAGGACGCCCTCGAACGCGCCGGCGCGGAGCTACGGTACCCCTACGTGGCCGACAACGGATACTTCTTCGCGGCCGACACGATCGAGGAGCTGGCCGACAAGATCGCCGCGGGCAACGAGTACCAGAGGATGCCGCTCCGGTACCTGGCCGAAACCGTGGCGACCTGGAACGGCTATGTCGAAGCGGGCGCCGATCCGGAGTTCGAGCGTGAAGAGGACGGAGAAATGCACCCGATCGCGACGCCGCCCTACTACGCGCTCTCGGTAATGGTGGTTTGGCACGACTCGTACGGCGGACTGCGCGTCAACGGCCGGCAGCAGGTGGTGGACATGCGGGGTGAGGTGATCCCGGGCCTCTATGCGGGCGGCGAGGCCGTAGGGGGCTTCAACAAGCACGGCTTGGGCAAGGGACACGTACACGGCTACATCGCCGGCACGCACGCGGCCGAAGAGCCGTCCGAGTAAGCGCGACCCGAATGCTCAAGATCGTACCGGGTGTGCTGGGGGTCGCCTTTCTCCTGGCCCAGGTCTCCGTCGCCCAGCAGGGCGATCAGGGGTCGGCGTTCGAGCGGGGCCAGCGGCTTTTCCAGAACAGCTGCGCGCTTTGCCACGGGGACTCGGGCACGGGGACTCCGCCGTCTTTCCCGGCCCTGAGTGGCAACGAGCGACTCGGGGACTTCGAGTTGATCGTGACCAACATCGCGCGTGGGCGAGGCGCCATGCCTCCCTTCCCCGACCTGAGCGCCGAGGAGATCGCGTCTCTGACGAACTACGTTCGTAACGCGTGGGCGAACGACTTCGGTAAGGTGAGTACGGAGGAAGCTGCAGCGGTGCTGGAGGGGCTCGAGGAGACAGGCCCGATGGCGTCGGTCTGGGATGGCGTATTCACGGAGGCGCAGGCGCAACGGGGCCAAACGGTGTATCCGGGCCCATGCGGCTGGTGTCACGGCCGCAGGCTGAACGGCGCGCCGGACGACCCGGACATGCGGTCGACACCCCCGCTTGCACGGGCGAAGTTCCTGCGCGACTGGGGTCAGAGATCGCTCGCCACGCTGTTCGAGTACATGCGGGCGAGGATGCCGGAGAACAACCCGGGCTCTCTGACCGACCAGGAGTACGTCGACGTCATCGCCTACATGCTCTCCGTGAGCGGGGCACCGGCGGGCGACGAGGAGCTCCGACCCGATCCGCAGAGCCTGGCTCGCGTCGTCATCGAGCAGGACCCATAGCGCGGGGCACACCCAACGACGTACCCGAATGAGAGCGGCTTCCGATCCGGCGGGCCGCGGGCCGGCGGCGTCGCGGCCGCCGGCCCCCAGAGCCTCGCCTACCCTACTTCGCTCGATCCATGTTGATGGAGAAGATCTGGTCCTCATGCGTGCTGTAGTACTTGAGGAACGTCGCCAGATTCGCGTCCCACTCTTCTCTCTCTGGCGTTCCTTCCTCAGGCTGGCGTTCCTCGAACCACTCGTCGCACGGCTCGCACGGCGCGTTGATCGACGCCCAGTCGGCGTATTCGGACATGAACACCACATCGCCGCCGTTGGGGCCGTAGTTGTGCACTGCCACACGGGACCAAAGGACGTTGGGGTCCATCTCGTTGATCGGCACGCTCACGCTGTCCACCCACCACATGACCGCTTGCCGATCGTCGCCGTAGGCCAGGTGGAACTGAGAGGTGGTCAGGTACCGGATCTCCGGTCCTTCGTCATCGTCGTCATCCTGCGCGGTCACGCCGATCGGAATGAGCAACAGGACGCATACGGCCAGAATGCCATGCGTGCGTACCGTCATCGGTACCTCCCGGATTGATGGGGGATGGCGGGCAGAAGAAGAGGATAAGGCGGGAGACCTTCGTGGCACAACGGAGGGCCGGGGAGTCGAACCCCAATCGAAGGTATCTGCGCGAATGGAGGGTTCGACCACCGTCAGCGGCGTACCGCCGATCTGCTGGAGCTACTACGGAGTGACTACCGGCAGATCCTGGCTACCCGTGGGTAGAGAAGACGTACTCTCCGTCGCCGCCTCCGAAGGCGATGACCTCGAACCGGTCGATTCGGTCACCCATTTCCATGCCCGGCGAGCCGAGCGGCATTCCGGGCGCCGCGATCCCACGGATCTCCGGTGTCGTGTCGAGTAGCCTCGAGACATCCGCGGCGGGCACGTGACCCTCCACGACATAGTCGCCAATCACGCCGGTGTGGCACGAGCGCAGATCCGCTGGGATCCGCATTTCGTCTTTGAAGGCAGCCGGATCGGTAAGCTCTTCGATCCGGGTCGCGAATCCTGCGTCCTCCAGGTGCGTAGCCCACGCGTTGCAGCACATGCAGCCCGGGTTCTTACGGATGACCATCTCGGCGACCTTGGGTGAGCGCCCGCTCTGCTCGGATGCCGCCAGTCTGGGCAACGCCAAAAGGACAGCTGCCGCGGCGCTGCTCGAGAGGAAGCTGCGTCGGTCATGCATCGGTTCACCTCCGAAGTCGCAGTAAGCCTCCCCACTAAGGTAGGGCGGCCGCCGACTCCACCGGTGCCGGCACTGTCCGAAAAGTGTCAGGAAACTGGCGAACCTGATACGGAGGGCCGGGGAGTCGAAGATCGCCATCCTCGCCTCGGCCTGGGTCCGAAAATGACGGCGCTCGAAGAGCTCACACTCGAGCGTGGCGAAGAAGCTCTCGCACAGGGCGTTGTCGTAGGCGTCGCCGACCGAGCCCATCGGAGGGCCTGACGCCGGCCTGCTTGCAGCGCAGGCCGAAGGCGATGGAAGTGTACTGCGTGCCCTGGTCGGAATGGTGGATGACTCCCTTCGGACGGCGTCGGCCGAGCGCCATCTCCAGCGCGTCGAGCACGAGCGTGCTACGCAGGTGCGTGGCCATCGACCAGCCCACGACCCGCCGGCTCCACGCGTCCACGACGACCGCCAGATACAGGAAGCCGCTCCAGGTCGGCACGTAGGTGGGCGTCCCTATCCCTTTTCGTCGTCACGACCCACTTGTGCCGGCTCGCGCCGCGAAGGCCGGCCTCGCGCATCAGCCGTGCGACCCGCTTGCCTCCCACCCGCACGCCCTCGTCCTTGAGCTCGGCGTGGATCCGGGGCCGGCCGTATACGCCCCGGTTCTCTCGGTGGATCTGCCTTATCCGGCGCTTCAGGCGTTGGTCGCCCACCGCCCTCACCGACGGCTGAGCCAGGCGTAGTAGCCGCTGGGGGAGAGACCCAGCACTCGGCACATCGCCCGGACCGGCAAGCTGGCCTGGTTGGCTCTCACGAATTCGTACCCCGCTCGGGGACCGACCCGCTCTCCCGTGCAAACCAGGCCGCGGCGTTTTTCAGGATCTCCTGCTCCAGCCGCAGTCGCTTGTTCTCGCGCCTCAGCCGGCGCAGCTCCTCCCGCTCTTCCTTCGTCAGCCCATCACTACGACGGCCCTCGACCAGGTCCATCTGGCGAACCCAGTTCCGGATCGCCGAGGCCGAAGGCTCGAATTCTGTGGCCAGTTCTTCAGGCGTGCGCCCACTCCTGACCAGCTCGACCATCTGTCGCCGCAACTCCGGCGGGGACGGCGACGCATGACGCCGAAGACGTCCGCCGCTCCAAGCGCGTTATCCAGCCCGTCAAAGGGCTTTGGTCTTCGGTATCCCCGCGTCGAGAGTTCCCGTGAGCTTTGACGCGATTTCGAGGCCAACCAGCGATTCCTCGTCCGACACGAAGGTCGCGCCTGAGTCGTGAAGATCTTCACTGTGGCGTTGGTATCGACTTCGCGCGACAATAACCGCGCCCCTTGCGAGAGATCGCGCTTGTGCGGTGATGCGCTGGGCTACCGCGGGATCGGGCACAGTGATCGCTACGGCTTTCGCGCTACCTACTCCAGCACGGCGCAGGACGTCTTTTCTCGTGGCATCGCCAATAATCACGTCAATGTCCAGAGCTTCTGCCTTACGAGCCCGAGCGACGTGCTGTTCGACGAGCGCGAAGGAGATCTTCTGGTTCTTCAACTGTTCCGCGACGGTCCGGCCAGCCGGTCCAAACCCGACAAGAACCACCTGCACCGAGCGGCGGTCGTCTCCTTCTCCAGCATCATGAGCCGGCATATAGCCCCTCCACTTCATCCGAGCCACACGCGCTGCGAGGGCCACGAGATACGGACTCACAAATAGCGTCGCAACAACGACCGTGACCATGAGTTCAAAGAACTCTAGACTGATGAGTTGCGCACTGCGGGAGATCTCGAGTAGGACAAAGGAAAACTCACCGATTTGCGCTAGGCACAGCGCGGTCGCGGCAGCAGCGCCCACCGGAGACCGGAACAGCAGAACAACTGCGAAGACGACTATCGACTTGCCCACGACGATACTCGCGGCAAGCCCACCGACGGCGCTCCATTGCTCGACTATCATCTGCGGATTGGTCAACGTGCCGATCGCGGCGAAAAACAACGTTACGAACAGTGCTTTCAACGGAGTGACGTCCGCGCGGACTTGGGTGCCGAATGGTGATTGGGACAACATCACGCCTCCGACGAACGCCCCAAGAAGCGGCGACAACCCCAGCGCATGGGCTCCCGCGGCGCATCCAATCGCGACGACGACGGCGAGCAACACCGGGAGGTCGTGATTCGTGCTTTCCGCCGAAAACTCCACGAGCCGCGGAAAGACGAATCGCAAGAGCACGAAGATGACGCCGACCAGTGCCAGCCCTGCCAGAAACGCTCGGACGAGTTCCAAGCCGATCACCCCTGATGGCCTGTCATCTCCCAAGGCGGTCACGATCAGAACGAGTGGGACGACGGCGATGTCCTGCAGGAGTAGGATGCCCACCGCATTTCGGCCGTGTACACTATCCATCTCCGCGCGGTCAAGGAGCAGGCGCGTGACCAGGGCCGTACTACTCAGAGCGACCATTGCCCCGACGACAACAGCCTGCCGCATATCGAGCCCCAAAGCCCGGCCGATCGCCGTCCCAATCGCGGTCGTGATCACGACTTGTAGTGTCCCGCCCCCGAGGGCGACAGGACCAATGCGCCGCAGTTTGCGCCATGAGAAATCCATTCCGATCGCGAACAACAGGAGCGCGACGCCGAGCTCAGCGATTCCCAGGATCACATCACGATTGGGAATCACATCGAACGCATGCGGGCCAAGCAAGGCGCCGGCGAGCAAGTACCCAAGTACCGCGTCTTGTTTGAGCCTATCGAACAACGCGCCTAGGAGCATTGCACCCAGCAGCAGGATCAGCACGTCCTGGAGTATGGTCCACGTAGCCATGCGCGTTCAGCTCTCCGTGATTCCGGTCGTGTTGGATTCTTAGCCGGTGCGTCGTTCAAGCATGAGGCGCACGAACTCGTCGCACCTGCGAGGCGTTCAGCTCGGAACTCCTTGACGACACCTACCGCCTTGGGTCACGCCGATATCCGAACAACGCTTGGATACACCCACCTGGCGAAGGAGCACCTGCGGGCGCTGATCGACGAGGACGGCGACGTGCACAATCCGCTCCGGGAGTTGGCTTGAGCGACAGCGTGTGCCCACTGGTGTGCCCGAGAGAGCTACCATCACATGGACCGGCCGGCGCCACAACGCCGTAACTCGTTGTCCCACACCGCACGGAGGGCCGGGGAGTCGAACCCCGATGGGCTTGCGCCCGGCGGTTTTCAAGACCGCTGCCTTACCAGTTAGGTCTAGCCCTCCCAGTGCCCGGAGTCTACCGGATTCGGGTGCCGGGCTCCAGGGCGTTTTCGGGCCCGCCGCCCGCCGCCCTAGTGCCGGAAGACGCGCCGCCCGGTAAACACCATCGCCACGCCGTGCTCGTCGGCGGCGGCGACGACCTCCTCGTCGCGGACCGAGCCGCCGGGCTGCACGATGGCGGTGACGCCTGCCTCGGCGGCCGCGTCCACGCCGTCGCGGAACGGGAAGAAGGCGTCCGAGGCGAGCACGGCGCCCTGCAGGTCCACGTCGCGGTCGCGGGCCTTCAGGATGGCCAGGCGGGACGCATCCACGCGGCTCATCTGCCCCGCGCCGATGCCCACGGTGCGCTCGTCGCGGGCGAGCACGATGGCGTTCGACTTCACGCTCGCGGAGGCGCGCCAGGCGAAGCGCAGGTCCTTCATCTCCGCGTCGCTGGGCTGGCGCGCGGTCACGACGCGCCAGGCGGCTTCGTCGAAGCGCATGCGCATGGCCTTCTGCACCAGCACGCCGCCGCGCACGCGCTTGAGGTCGAGCCCTTCGGGGCCCGCGGCGCCGGGGATGCGCAGCAGCCTCAGGTTCTTCTTGCGGGCCAGCACCTCCACCGCCCCCGGCTCGAAGGCGGGCGCGACTATCACCTCCAGGAAGTGGCCGGCCATGGCCTCGGCGGCGGAGGCGCTGAGCGCCCGCGTCACCGCCACGATGCCGCCGAACGCCGACACCGGGTCGCACGCCAACGCGCGTTCGTAGGCGTCGGCCACGTCCTCGCCCAGCGCCACGCCGCACGGCGTCGTGTGCTTCACGATGGCGCACGCGGCGCGCTCCGCGTCGGCCCACGGCGAGGCCGCCATCAGCGCCCCCTCCACGTCAAGCAGGTTGTTGAACGACAGCTCCTTGCCCTGCACCTGCTCGAGCGAGGGGAGCCCTCCGCGCGCGCCGGCCTCGGCGTAGAAGGCGGCGGGCTGGTCCGGGTTCTCGCCGTAGCGCAGGTCCTGGACCTTGGTCAGGGTGACCGTGAGGGTCGCCGGGAAGACGCCCTCGGCGCCCTCCTCGGGGACGCTCGCCTCGAACGCCTCGGTGGTGCCGCTGGGCGCTGCGTCCGCGGCGGCCACCTTGCGGACCGGCTCGCCGTCGGCCTCCCGCGCCACCGCCCTACCCGCCGGGTCGAGGTGCCCCGCGATCGCCTCGTCGTAGGCCGACGTGTGCGCGAACACCTTGGCCGCCAGTTCCCTTCGCCGGGCGCCGTCGGGGCCATCGGCGTCCAGCTCGGCCAGGATGGCCGCGTAGTCCGCGGGGTCCACGAGCGCTATCACGCCGGCGTGGTTCTTGGCCGCCGCGCGCAGCAGCGTCGGGCCGCCGATGTCGACATTCTCCATGGCCCGGGCCCCCTCGGCGCCGGCCGCCACCGACTCCCGGAAGGGGTACAGGTTGACCGCCACCAGGTCGATGGGCTCGTAGCCTTGGGCCGCCAACTCCTCCAGGTCCGCGGGTTTGTCCCGGCGCGCCAGCACGCCCGCGTGGATGGCCGGGTGCAGGGTCTTCACGCGGCCGTCCATCATCTCCGGATGGCCGGTGGCCGCCGACACGTCGATCACGTCCAGGCCCGCGTCGCGCAGCGTGCGCGCCGTCCCGCCCGTGGAGAGCAGCTCCCAGCCGCGCTCCGTCAGGCCGCGCGCGAAGTCGGCCAGACCGGTCTTGTCCGAGACGCTCAGCAGCGCTCGTGGCATCAATCGATCCGTGAGTCGGTGTGCAGGGTCGCGGGGTGGTCCGCCCCGGCAATGTCCGCCGCCAGGCGGTCGATGACCAGGGGGTAGAGCGCGTGCTCGGCGTCGAGCACCCTGCGCGCGAGCGTCTCCGGCGTGTCGCCCTCCAGGACCGGCACCGGCTGGTGCGCCAGCGTGGCGCCGCGGTCGTACTCCTCGTCCACCAGGTGCACCGTGGGCCCGGACGACTCCACGCCCGCCTCCAGCACCGCGCGGTGCACGCGCTCGCCGTACATGCCGGGGCCGCCGAAGCGCGGCAGCGGCGCCGGGTGGACGTTGACGATGCGGCCGCGGAAGCGGCCGACCACCGCCGGCGGCACGAGCCTCAAGTACCCCGCGAGCGCGATCAGCTCAATGCGGTGCGCCTCCAGGGCGGCCAGCAGGTCCGCCTCGACGTCGGCCCGGTCGCGACCAGCGACCGGCACGACCAGCGTCGGCGCGCCCGCCGCCGCGGCCCGCTTCAGCGCGCCGATGCCCGGCCGGTCGCTCACGACCAGCTCCACCGACGCGCGGGCCTGGCCACCGGCGCAGTGGTCGAGGATCGCCTGCAGGTTGGTCCCGCCCCCGGAGGCGAACACCGCCAGGCGGGCCCTCCTCACGCCAGGCCGCCCCCGAAGTGGGGGATCAGGAACGGGTTGGAGCGGCGCTCGTGGCCCACCGTGGTGGGCGGGCCGTGGCCGCTGAACAGCACGGTGGCATCGGGCAGCGACAGCACCTGCTCGCGGATGGAACTCATGAGCGTGGCGAAGTCGCCTCCCGGCAGGTCGGTCCGGCCGATCGAGCCCAGGAAGATGACGTCCCCCACGAGCGCGAACTCCCCGGCCGACGATACCAGGATGACGTGCCCCGGCGAGTGGCCGGGCGCGGCGCGAACCGTCAGCTCGGCTTCCCCGAAGCGCACGCCGGAGCCCGGCGCCAGGTCCGCGTCGGGCTCGGGCAGGTCCAGGTCCGGGAGCCCGAACATGCGCGCCTGCTCGCCCACGTGCGCATACAGCAGCCGGTCGCCCTCGGGCAGATGGACCGGCGCCGGGTGCCGGTCCCGCAGCGTGGCGACACCCTCCACGTGGTCGTAGTGCGCGTGCGTCAGCAGAATGGCGGCGAGCTCCCCGCCCCCCGCATCGACGGCGTCCGCCATTTCCTCGGCCGCCCCCCCCGGATCCACCGCCACCGTCGCCCCGGTCGCGGCGTCGCGGACCAGGTACGCGTTCTGGCCGAAGGCGGCGGCGACGAAGGTGTCCACCACCAGCCCCCCAGACTCGTAGCGCTCCTGGTGCGGGGGCGGCCGCTCAGCCACCGACGCCCCCGACGAACTTGTCGTCCGCGCCCTCCTCGCCGTGGCCCTCCGAAAAGTGGTCGAAGTAGCGCACGGTGGGGTAGGCGAAGTCCACGTCGGGGTGCTCGGCGAAGCGCTCCAGGATCGCCTCCCACATGGTCTCCTCGGTGCCGCGGCGCCGGCGCGGGTCGCTCAGGTAACGCATCGTCAACAGCACGCCGCTGTCGCGCACGGTGGTATACACGATGGGGGTGAGCGCGGAGTAGAAGATCATGTACCTCCGGCTGGCCACCTGCAGCCTGCGCTCGGCGTCCGGCGTCAGCTTCTCGGCGTGCTCGGCGAGTACCTCTCCGAGGATGGTCTTGGCCTTCTTCCAGTCGCTCTCGAACGTGAGCAGCACCGGGATCTCGTGCCAGATAAAGCGAAAACCGCGCACGTAGTTCGCCAGCGGCTTGGTGAAGACCTCGCCGTTGGGGACGTGGATGATGCGACCGGTGCTCTGGTCGGCGTCCACCCAGTTGCCGATCTCGAGCAGCGTGAACTGGAACAGGCGCACGTCGACGACGTCGCCCGCGTGCTCGCCTATCTGGATCCGGTCGCCGACCCCGAACGGCCTGCGGGACAGGATGAACGCCCAGCCGGCGACATCGGTGATGGGGTCCTTGAGCGCGATGGCCACACCGGCCGAGACCAGGCCGATGAACGTGGCGAGCGACGCCACGCCCTGGAACCACACCCGTCCGACCAGGATCAGGATGAGCGCGGCGGTGACGTAGGACACGATCTTGCGCGCCTGGTAGTGCGCGCGCGGGTCGTCGGTGCGCCGCAGCACCAGCCGGACCGCCAGCCACCGGAGGAGCAGCAACGCGAGCACGATCGCCAGCGACTGGACCAGCCGCTGCGAAGACGCCTCGCCCAACCGATCCTGTAGGGCCTGCAGGAACTCCGGCATGGGTTGCCCGCACGGTTGCGAAAAAAAGAAGGCCCGCGGGACGCAATCCCGCGGGCCCGCGCCTCACGCCGGGTCGGCGGCGGAGCTCAGGCCGTGAAGGAGCTCCCGCAACCGCACCCGCCCGTGGCGTTGGGGTTCTTGAACGTGAACCCGGCGCCCATCATGGTCGTGACGTAGTCGATCTCGACGCCTTCCAGATACTGCATGCTGAAGGGATCGACGAACACGCGCAGGCCGCTGACGTCCAGGATCTCGTCGTCGGTCTCCGCGTCGTCCTCAATGTTCAGGCCGTACTGGAAGCCGGAGCAACCGCCCGGCAGCACGGCAACGCGCAGGCCCGCGTTCTGCGCGGAGCCCTGCTCTTCGATGAACTTCCTGACTTCCGAAACCGCGGTCGGCGTGACCGTGATCATGTAATCCTCCTGTCGAGCTTCAGCCGCGTCGCGCCATCCCCCACGGCGGCGTGCACCCAATACACCCTGGCGGTGCGGCGGTTTCCTGGACTTTAGACAAGCGACTCGCGGTGGTCAAGATCCTTGATCCCGCATGCGGCGACTCCGAATCAAAAGCCCGGGGCGTTCCATGGCCCTGGCGATGAAGTCCACGCTGTAGGCGTGCGCGAAGCGCCGGTCCGGGTAGAGCTCCACCAGGTACAGGCCGTGGGGATCGAGAGAGCTCATTTCCCGCAGGCGCCGCACGCCCGGATCGTCGTCCAGCGCCACGACCGGACCGTCCCTGACCTGGCAACGCTGTCCCAGCGGATCGCGCTCGCAGGGTCCGCCGAAGGGGATCACCAGCCTGGCCTCGCGCAGCAGCTCCTCGCCCGACATGTCGAGCAATTCCGCGCGCTCCCGCAGCCGCACGAACTCGCCGAAGCGGCGCCTGTCGAGGTACAGTCGCCGGTCCACTTCCCGGAGCTTGCGCACGCGCACGGTGTCCAGCTCGATGGCGAGGCGGGGGCGGCGGTGTCCGCCCCCGAACGTCACCTTCTGCTCGAGATCCGCGTACGTGAGGTGGGTGACGTGCAGGGTCCGCTCGCCGGCGGGCAGCGCGCCGATGGAAAAGTGCCCATCGGCGTCGGTGTAGGCGGGCTCCGCCCCCGTGGTCCATACGCGCGCGCCGAGGACCGGCGCGCCCTCCTGCGCGCCGACGACCCACCCCTCCACCGGCACGCTCGGCGGGACCTGCTGGGCCGAGAGCACCGCGGGGAGGAAGGCGGCCGAGGTCCAGGCCCCCAGGAGGCCGGTCCGGATGCGCGCGTGCCTGCCCATGCTGTCGCTACTCGCCCCCGGCCTCCGCTGTTCCCAGCACGGCGTCCGCGACGGCGTTCAGGTCGGGCGCGACCAGGACGCCCGGCGGCGGCGGCTCGGCATCATCGGGGCCGACCAGGAAGCCGCGCGCGCCCAGCTCCTCGGCGGCGGCGACGTCGCGGGGTCGATCCCCCACCAGGAGCGAGGCGCGCAGGTCCAAGCCGAGGTCCGCCGCGGCGCTCAGAAACATGCTCGGCTCCGGCTTGCGGCACGCGCAGGGGCCCGTGAAGTCCGGGTGGTGCGGGCAGTGGTACGCCCCCGCCAGGGTCACGCCGTGCGCGCCGAGGACCTCTTCCAGGCGGCGCTGCACCGAGGCGAATTCCTCCTCGCCGTAGAGGCCGCGCGCGATCCCGGATTGGTTGGTTACGACCACCAGCAGGAAGCCCGCGTCGGCCAGTCGCCGCAGCCCCTTCGCGGCGCCGGGAAGCAGCTCCACCTCGCTCGGGTCGGACAGGTAGTGGCGGTCGACGATGATCGTCCCGTCCCGGTCCAGCAGCACCGCCCTGCGTCCCATCAGGTTTCGGTACTCGCGAGCGCCCAGCGCAACGCGTCCACGAGCGTACCCGTCGCCCCGTCGGGCACCGTGCGCAGGTCCAGCACGACGCGGTCGTCCCGGACCATGGCGATCACCGGGGGGTCGTGAGCGCGCAGGCGGGCCTCGAGCGCGGCCGCCGAACCCCCGCTCGGCGCGACCGCGACGAGGTGCGTGGGCAGCGCGGCTTCGGGGAAGGCGCCCCCTCCCACGGCGGACTCGCCCTCCACCACTTCCACGTCCGCGGGTGCGTCCGTCAGCTCCGCGGCGAGCGCGGCGGCGCGGCGCGCGAGCTCCTCGGGCGGGGCCGAAAGCATCGCCAGGACGGGCACGAGCGTGCGCGCGGCGCGCGGGTCGCGGTGCGCCGCGAGGGTCGCCTCCAGGGCGGCGAGGGTCAGCTTGCCTACGCGCACCGCGCGCGCCAGCGGGTCGCGCCGCAGCGCTTCCACCAACGCCGCGCGGCCGACGGCGATGCCCGCCTGCGGGCCGCCCAGGGCCTTGTCGCCGCTCATCGTGACGAGGTCCGCGCCGGCCTCGACCACCTGCCGCGCGGTGGGCTCGGCGGGCAAGCCGAGGGGGGTGGGATCGGACAGGATCCCCGAGCCGAGGTCGACTATCAGCGGCACGCCCGCCTCGCGCGCGAGGGCCGCCAGCGCGGCGACGTCCACCTCGGCGGTGAAACCGCTCACCCGGAAGTTGCTGCGGTGCACCTTGACCAACGCCCGCGTGTCCGGGCCGATGGCGGCGCGGTAGTCTCGCTCGTGTGTGCGATTGGTGGTGCCGACCTCCACGAGGCGCGCGCCCCCGGCCTCCATCACCTCCGGGATGCGGAACGAGCCGCCGATCTCGATCAGCTCGCCGCGGCTGACGATGACCTCGCCCCCGCCCGCCAGGGCGCGCAGCGCGAGCACCAGCGCGGCCGCGTTGTTGTTCACCACGACGGCGTCCTCGGCGCCCGTCAGCTCGCGCAGCAGCCGCACCGCGTGGACGTGCCGGGAGCCGCGCGCGCCGCGCTCCAGGTCGTACTCCAGGTTGGTGTAGCCCAGCGAAGCCGCGTACGCGGCGGCCGCCGCCCGGGCCGACAGCGGGGCGCGACCCAGGTTGGTGTGCAGCACCACTCCGGTCGCGTTGATGACGGGCCTGAGGGACGGGCGGGTCTCGAGCTCGATGAGCTCTCGGGCGCGCGTCACGTACCACGCGTCGGACGGCGCGGCGGCGAGGCTGCCGTCGCCCAGGGCGGCTCTCACCTCATCCTGGATGGCCCGCAGCGCCGACCGGACGAGGTCGCGCGGCGTGTCTTCCAGGAGCGGCTCGAACGCGGGCCCGTCCAGCAGGCGATCGACCGCCGGGATGGCCCGGCGGGGGTCGCTCATGGCTCGGGCGGCGGGTCGCCCGTAACGCCATTCCCGCCCGTGTCGTCGCCGGCGTCCGTTTCGGCCGCGTCTTCCTCGGGCTGGGGTACGGGGGCGCTGAACCGCGCGTCGCCCGCGCCGCCGCCCAGTCCGTGCACGTTGCGCACGCCCGCCACGGAGACCGCGTAGGCCGCCCCCGGGGTCAGCGGAGCAGCCAGCCGCAGGTACCATTCGCGGGTGGGCAGCGGCTCGCCCGCGGGCCCGCGCGGCACCTCGATCGGGGGCGGAGGCGCCCCCAGGCCTGCGCCGAGGGGGATCCCGCCGCGTCCGGCGCCGGGCCCCGCAGCCGCGCGGTCCACGGCGCCGGCGGAGTCGGGCGCCGCCGCGGTGACGTCGGCATCTGCCGAGTCGGCGCCCGCCGCGTCCTCGCCGGCCTCCCGGCCCAGCAGGCCCGCGCCGGGATCGTCCTCCGGCTCCGGCGCGGCCGCGCTGTCGGCCGCCGCCGCGGAATCGGGAACGGCCGCCGAGTCGGGGGCCGCCGCCGAGTCCGCCGCCGCGCGGGCGTCCTCGACCTGACGGGTGAGCAACTCCTGGAGCGCGTGCGGCGCGAACGCGGTGGAGCCGATCTCGGCGCGCGTGCTCTCGTCGACCACGCGCGCGATCAGATCGGGCTGCGCGTCCTGCGGGTCCAGCGCGTCGTCGAAGTCCAGCCGCAGCGTGAAGCTGTCGACGAACTCGGCGCGCACGAGGATGGCGGACGACGTGTCCGGCGCCAGCAGAGCCAGCGTCTCCACGAGGGTGTCCCCCGAGGCCACCTGGACCGCGCGCTCGTCGCGGGGCTCGAAAGCGTCGACGGTCCAGTCGCCGTCGCCGTCGCGCAGCGCGCGCAGGTCGTAGGCGCCCTCGGGCAGAAAACGGATCGCGAAGAACCCCTGCTCGTCGGTCATCGCCACGTAGGGCACGGTGTCCCCCACCGGCGTCGCGGCGACCGCCGCGGCCGCGACCGGTTGGCCGGTCATGCGGTCGCTCACCACCCCGCCGAGCACCGTGGCCGGCACCTCGGGTCCCGTGCTGAAGACCAGCTCGACGGCCTCCGCGCGGGCGTTGCCGAAGAGATCGGCCACGCCCGGCAGCAGGGTGACGCGGTAGACCACCCCGGGTGACCAGCCGCCGTCCTGGCGCACGCGCAGCTCGCTCCCGCCCTTGTCCACCTTGAACTCGCCCGCCCTGGGTGAAACCAGAATCGACCCCTCGATGCCGCGCTCGCTGATGCGCTCGTCGAACTTGAAGACGACGGCCGAGCGGAGATCCCGGAGCGACGAGCCGGGCTCGGGCGACACCTCGATCACGCGCGGGGGCAGCCGGTCCTGCTCGCCTCCCGGCGGCGGATTGGCGGTGGCGCACGCGGACGCCAGCGCGCCGGCCAGCAGGGCGAGGCGGCGGTACGGCCGGCGCGCGACCGATCGCGCCGCGGGTGCCTTCTCGCCGGCCCTCATCCCAGGGCCTGCAGCTTCTCGGACAGGCGCTCCTCCTGCTCGCGGAAGCTGACGGCCTTCTCCCGCTCGCGTTCCACCACGTCCGCCGGCGCGCGCCCGGTGAACGACTCGTTGGCCAGGCGCCCTTCGGCCGCCCGGCGTTGTCCGCCGATGCGCTCCAGCTCGGCGCTCAGGCGGCTGCGCTCCCTGCCCAGGTCGATGACGTCGGCGAGCGGCACGAACACGCCCGTGCCGTCCTTCAGGACGTCGTGCGCTCCGGCCCCCGAGAGGCCGCCGTCGGCGGGCTCGGCGCGCGCCAGTCGCGCCAGCGCGCGGGGCTCCCCCTCGAGCGCCGCGCGCAGCCCCGCCGAGGCGTCGGTGAGGTGCACCGCGACCGGCTGGGAGGGCGGCACGTTGTACTCTGCGCGCGCTGTCCGGATGGAGCCGATGAGCTCGATCAGCGCGCCCAACTGCTCCTCGGCGTCGGTGTCGCGGGGCTCGCGTTCGGGCCAGGGCGCCACCACCAGCGACTCGGGCCGATCGCCCGCGGGCAGCGGTAGGTTGAGCCACAGCGCCTCGGTCACGAAGGGCATGATGGGGTGGAGCAGGCGCAGCCCCGCGTCGAGCACGTGCACCAGCGTCGCCAGAGCGGCGGCGCGCGAAGCGCCCTCCGCCTCGTCGTCCAGCCGGGGCTTGATGAGCTCGATGTACCAGTCCGCGACCTCGCCCCACAGGAAGTGGTAGGTGGTGGAGGCGTAGTCGTGGAAGCGGAACTCCTCCAGGTTGCGGGTGGCTTCGGCGCTCGCCTCGGCGAGCCGCGACAGGATCCAGCGGTCGGCGAGCTCCAGGTCGCCGCGCGCCTCCTCGAGCGGACGGATGTCGCGCTCCGCCAGGTTCATGAGCGCGAACCGCCCCATGTTCCAGAGCTTGTTGGCGAAGTTCCGCCCCGGAGAGAACGAACCCTCCAGGTCGTCGGGGTTCAGTTGCACGTCTGTACCCACTCCGGCCGCGGCCACGACGGTGTAGCGCAGCGCGTCCGCGCCGTACAGCTCCACCACCTCCAGCGGGTCGATGCCGTTGCCGAGCGACTTGGACATCTTGCGCCCGAGCTGGTCCCGCACCGTGGCGTGCAGGTAGACGTCGCTGAACGGCTCTTCGCCCATGAACTCCAGGCCAGCCATGATCATCCGCGCCACCCAGAAGAACAGGATCTCGGGCGCGGTGCTGAGCGTGTGGGTGGGGTAGAACGCGCGCAGGTCATCGGTATCGTCGGGCCAGCCCAGGGTCGAGAACGGCCACAGCCAGGAGCTGAACCAGGTGTCCAGCACGTCCGCGTCCTGCTCCAGCTCCGCGGAGCCGCACGCCGGACACGCGTCGGGGTCCTGGCGCGCCACCACCATCTCGCCGCAGGCGCAGTACCACACCGGGATCCTGTGCCCCCACCACAGTTGTCTGGAGATGCACCAGTCGCGGATGTTCTCCAGCCAGTGCTCGTAGACCTTCTTCCAGCGCGCCGGCGTGAAGCGCACGCGGCCTTCGCGCGAGGCAGCCAACGCGGGCTCCGCGAGGGGCTTCATGCGCACGAACCACTGCAGCGACAGGCGCGGCTCGACCACGGTACCGCAGCGGTAGCAGCGCGGCACCGAGTGCGCGTGGTCCTCTACGGCGTCCAGCAGCCCCTGCTCGCGCAGTGCAGACACCACCCTGTCGCGCGCCTCGAAGCGGTCCAGCCCGCGGAATTCCTCGGGGGCGTTGTCGTTGGTTACGCCGGCCTCGGTGAGGACTTCGAGCGCCTCCAGGCCGTGCCGCTGGCCCACATCGAAGTCGTTGGGATCGTGCGCCGGCGTCACCTTCACCGCGCCGCTGCCGAACTCGGGGTCCGCCCACTCGTCGCCGACCACGGGGATGCGCCGGCCCGTGAGCGGCAGCTCCACCTCGGCGCCCACGACGGCCGCGTAACGGCCGTCCGCGGGGTGCACCGCGACCGCGGTGTCGCCCAGCATCGTCTCCGGCCTGGTGGTGGCCACCACCAGGTAGGGGCGGCCGTCGGCGAGCGTCGGCAACCCGGGCGCGTCGGTGCCCGCCGGGAACGGGTAGCGCAGGTGCCACAGGTGTCCGTCGGTGTCGTGCGCCTCGGCCTCCTCGTTCGAAAGCGCGGTCAGGCAGCGCGGGCACCAGTTGATGATGTAGCGGCCGCGGTAGACGAGGCCCTTCTCGTGGAGGCGCACGAACACCTCGCGCACCGCCCGGGACAGCCCCTCGTCCAGGGTGAACGCGGTGCGCGTCCAGTCGCACGACGCGCCGATCGCCTTCAGTTGCCCCAGGATGCGCGGGCCGGTCTGGCCCACCCAATCCCAGACGCGCGCCTCGAACGCCTCCCGGCCCACTTCGTGCCGCGACTTGCCCTCGTCGGCGAGTTGGCGCTCGACGACGTTCTGGGTCGCGATGCCGGCGTGGTCGGTGCCGGGCACCCACAGCGCCAGCCTGCCCTGCATGCGGCGCCAGCGGACGAGCACGTCCTGGATGGTGTTGTTCAGGCCGTGTCCCATGTGCAGCACCGACGTGACGTTGGGCGGCGGTATGACGATCACGTACGGGTCCCGCGTGGCCGCGTCGGCGGGCGCGGCGCCGAAGTACCCGCGCTCCTCCCACGTGGAGTACAGGTCGGCCTCGAAGGTCTTGGGGTCGTACTGTGGAGGGAGCGGCTGGGTCATGGTCTCCTGTGGTCGGCGGCGCCCGCTCGGCGCGAACCGGTCCCGGCCCGCGTCCCGAGCGCGCCGGCCGACAAGAGCAGGAAGATAGAGAAGGGCCGGGGCATTTCAACGGGGCGCGCCGACGCACGCCCCTGGAGCGGACGAGTTCGGGCGCTGTACACGCCCTTGGAGTCAGGCGTCTACGAGCTTCCAGACAGCCACAACCAAGAACAGACCCAGGCCCAGAGCGAGCCAGTGGTCGAAGACGAAGTCGCCCAGTTGGCCCGCGGTCTCCTTGGCGACGGTTATCGCCGTGAGGCCGCCGTACTCCCCCAGCGCCTGGACCGAGGCGATCACGACGCGACCTCGAGACGATCCACCACGACGTCCACGGCGGCCACCGCACGCGCGCGCCGGACCGCCTCGCGCGCCGCGTCCGGGCTCGTCACCAGGCCGGTGAGCTGCACTATGCGCGGCGTGAGCGCGCTGACGCGCAGGGTTATGGCCGCGATGCCCGGCTCCGCCAGCGCGCGGCGCACGCGCGCTTCGGTCTCGGCGGCGGCGCGGATCGCCGGGCTCACTTCGACTCTCCACCCTCGGAGCGCTCGCCGCGCTCCCGCTCCACGCGCTCGCGGATCGCCCGGACGCGGTCCTCGAACTCCTCGTTCAGCCCGGCTCGGTAGGCCTGGTCGCGGATCGTCGACCATTCGCGCAGCGCGGCCTCTATCTCCTGCCGCCTCTCCTCCGAGGCGTTGAACGCGACCGGCGGAAGGGTGATCGTGCCCAGGTGGATGCCCTCCGAGGAAATGCCCCAGCGACGCCCCTGCGAATCCGTGAACGTCCAGTCGCTCGCGCGCCGGTCGGCCTCCAGCTCCGCGGCTATCGAGTCGTTCAGCAGCGCGAGCCGCGGCAGGAGGCCTCGCAGGATGGCCTCCTCGGGCGTTTCCGGCGGCAGCAGGTAGGCGGGACCGTGGTCGCGCCACAGGCGAGGATCACGGACGGCGCCGGGGCGCAGGCGATCCACCGCCGTGAGCTGCTCTCCTGCGGGCTCGCCCGGAGGCTCCGGCGATGGTGGCGCGGGACGCACGGACGGCCTGGGGGTCGCCTCGGGGTCGTCGGGGCGCGCGAGCTCATCCACCTCACCCTCCACCGCCTCGAATTGCAGGAGGCGCAGTCCCGGGTCTCGCTCGGAGGCGGGCACGGGGCCAGTCGGCACGGGCCGGAACCCGGGCGATAAGCGGATCAGCAGCAGGATCGCGACGTGCGCGAGAACGGAGGCCACCAGCGCCGCCCGGAACACGCGCCGCTCGCGCACGTCGCGCCGCTCGGCCGCGGACGGTCGCAGGGCCGCGCGGGCCGCCCGATCCGAATCGGGAGGCGGCTGGACGGGCCCGTCGGGCGGACGTCGAGGTGGGGTGAGCGTGGCGCGCGACATGTCTCTAGAAGTAACCCCTGTGCTACGGCCGGTTCCTGACGCGACGCCTCGCCGCCGCCCGGAAAGTGGCGGCCGTCGGGATCACCCCCCGCGCTGAACGACCACGTGCGCGACGCGGCCCAGTCGCTCGCCGGCCTCGGCGAGGCGCGCGGCGCCCTCCGTGAGGGCGATCCGGAAGAAGCCCTCGCCACCCGCGCCCAGCGCGGCGCCCGGCATCACCACCACGGCCTCTTCCAGCAGCGCCCTGCGCGCGAACGCCTCCGACGGCTCGCCGCCCGGCACGGGCACCCACAAGTACATGGTCGCGCGCGGCACGCTCACGTCGAAACCGGCGCCAGCCAGGGCCGCGGCCGCCGCGTCGCGGCGCGCGCGAAACTCGTCCACGTTGGCCGCGGCCCAGTCCGCGGAGTCCGCCAGCGTGGCCGCCCCCGCCGCCTGCACCGCGAGGAACACGCCCGTGTCCACGAACGTCTTGACGCGCGCGAGCGCGGACACGGCCTCGCGCGCCCCGGCCGCCCAGCCCAGGCGCCACCCGGTCATGTTGTACGTCTTGGACATGGAGTGGAATTCGACTGCCGTCTCGCGCGCGCCGTCGATCTCCAGGATGCTCGGTGGAACGTAGCCGTCAAAGGCGATCTCGCTGTAGGCGTTGTCGTAGACGAGCAGGATGTCGTGCTCGTGGCAGAACGCCACGGCGTCCTCCAGGTACGCGCGCGGCGCTATCGCGGCGGTTGGATTGTTGGGGTAGTTCAGGTACAGGATCTTCGCCCGCGCGCACGTGTCCGAGTCCACGTCGCGGAACGGCAGCAGGAAGTCGTTCTCGGGTCGCAGAGGCAGCGCCACCGGCTCCGCCCCGGCCAGCAGCGTGCCGCCCCGGTAGGGCTGGTATCCGGGGTCGGGGAGGATCGTCGCGTCGCCGGGTTCCAGGTACGCGAAGGCCAGGTGCGCGATGCCCTCCTTCGAGCCGATCAGCGGCAGGACCTCGGCGAACGGATCCAACGTCACCGCGAACCGGCGCCGCATCCACGCCGCGACCGCCGCGCGGAACGCGGGCAGGCCGAGCTGGAAGCCGTAGCGGCTCATAGACGGCTCCGCGGCGGCGTCCGCCAGCGCGCGGACGGCCTCGGGCGGCGGCGCGAGCCGGGCGTCGCCGGCGCCCAGGTCGATCACGTCCCGGCCTTCGGAGCGCAGCCGCCGCTTCAACTCGGGGACGTCCGCCAGCGGGTAGTCGGGGAACGACAGATAGCGCTCCGAGCGCTGCGGCATGGACCGTCCGGAGTTGCAGGATTGGCGGACCCGCGGGCAGCCCGCGATCGACCGTAGCAGGGTCGACGGCGGCGACGCTAGCCGTCAGGTCTTGAGCGTTTTCTTCCGCGCGGCCGGGAATAGAACGTTGTTGAGGATCAGGCGATAGCCCGGCGAGTGCCGGTGCAGATCCAGGTCCGTGGGGGCGTCACCGATCTGGTGCTGCGGGTCCTCCGGGTCGTGCCCACCGAGGTACGTCCAGGTCCCCTCGCCGAAGGTGCCGTGGATGTACTTGGCCCACGGCGACCCCTCCTCCTCGGCGAGCACGATCACGCCCGGCTTCAGGCGCTCGAGCCGAAACGAGGTGGTCAGTCCGTAGTAGTCGGGGATCACCGTTTCGTGGTTCTGCGTCAGCATGGACGGGACCGGGTCGAACTTGGCGCTGAAGTCGAAGAGCGAGAACGCCCCCAGGGGCTCTCGCCACGGCGTGTTGACCTGGTGGCCGTCTATGTCGCTGAACGCGCTCACCCCGGGGTTGGTCTGGAGGGTCGCGCCGGTGAAGGCCATGGCCAGCTCCCAGCGCATCCGTGCCGACGCGTTCGGGTCCATCGGCGAACCGTCGCTGAACGCCGCCGCGATGTCGGTCCCGCCACCCGCCATCGCCAGCTCGACCGTTTCGGTCGCGGTGCACATCGCGAACAGGAAGCCTCCCTGCGCCACGTAGTCGCGGATGCGGGCCGCGACCTGCTTCTTCACCGCGGGCACGTGCGGGAAGCCGTAGCGGCGCGCCACCTCTTCGTTCCGGCGCACGTCGTCCTGCAGCCACGGGGTGCCAGCGTAGTTGATGTAGAACTTGGAGTACTGGCCGGTGAAGTCCTCGTGGTGCAGGTGCAGCCAGTCGTAGTCGTTCAGGCGACCGTCCAGCACCGCGGGGTCCCAGATCCGGTCGTAGGGGATCTCGGCGTAGGACAGCGCGAGCGTCACGGCGTCGTCCCAGGGGTCGGCCGATCCGGGCGTGTAGACGGCAATGTCGGGCGCCTTCTCCAGGATCACCGACTCCATGTTCGCGCCCGCCACTTCGGCCCGGATGCGCGCCACGTCGGCCGCGCCCGCGCGCTCGATGGACACACCCCTGAGCGCTGCCTCGCGGCGCACCGCTGCGCGGTCCTCCAGCAAGAACGAGCCGCCGCGGTAGTTCAGCAGCCACTCGGCCTCGAAGCCCTGCACGAGCGACCAATAGGTCAGCCCGTAGGCCTTCAGGTGGTTCGCCTGGGCAGCGTCCATGGGCACCAGCACGTGCTGCGCGCGCGCGCCGGCGGCCGCGCCCGACAGGGCGATCAGGGCGAGCGCGACCGCGCGGGAGGTTCGGGACACGGTACCTGCGAGGCTTCTCATGCTTCTACTGCCGATCACGTGTTCGCCGGATCGTCGTCCAGGCGATTGAGTAGGCGTCGAGCTCGCGGCAACAGCGCGCTGCGCGGGTGCTCGAGGATCAGGCGCTCCAGCAGGACCCGGGCCTCCAGCCGGCCGGAGGGGCTGGCCGAGAGGGACTCGGCGAGCGCGAGCAGCGCGGCGGCGCTCTCCGGCGCGGCCGGGTAGCGCTCGATGAGGGCTCGCCTGGCGGCCTCGGCGGAGACCGGCAGGGACGCCCGATCGGCCACCGACGCGGCGAAATCCAGCAGCGCCGCGGCGTCCTTGTCGGCCACCGCGCCCAGGTCCGCGCTCAGGCGCGCCACGGCCACCCCGGAGCGCCCCTGATCCAGCGCCTGCACGGCCTCGGCGAGCCGCTCGGTCGCCTCCGGCGAGAGCCGGTCCAGCAGGCTCAGCAGCGCGATGGCGCGGGTCGCCTCCACCCCGCGCAGGTCTGCCACAGCGGCCATGAGCGCCTCGCGCGCCGCGGGCACGTCGCCGGTGGCCAGCAGGGCCCTGCCCCGGACCATGTTGGCGAGGGGGCCGGCGGCGTCGCCCAGGGCGGCGAGAGCCCCGCCGGGATCGCCGCCCACGAGGATGGCGTCGCCCACGGCGCCGGCGAGGCGGTCGTACTCCTGCGCGTCCGGAAAATCCCGACGAAATGCTTCCAGCGCCTGGCTGGCGGCGCTGGCCTCGCCGGCGCTGGCCGCCAACTCGATGGCGAACGCGGCCGCGCGCCGCCGCTGCGGCGAGCCGGCGGCCGCCTCCTGCTCTATTTCGAGATAATCCTGGCGCGCACGCGCGGTGTCGCCCATCGCCAGCGCCAGCTCGGCGAGGCGGCTGCGGATGGCCAGCGCACGACCGGCGGTGGGACGATCCTCGAGCAGGCGGCGATACGCCCAGTACTCCAGGTCCAGGAGGTCGGCCGCGCCGGCCCTGCGCGCCGCCTCCGCCAGGAAGCGCGCGCGCTCGCTCGCCGGGGCGCCGTCGATCGTGGCGAGCGCGGCCTCACGCGCGTGCCGCGCCAGGCCGGCGTCGACGGACAGCTCGAAGGCGGCGTTGCGACGCTCCCGTGTGGTGGGCGTGGCGAGCAGCCGGGCGGCCAGCGGTTCCACCACAGCCGCGGCGTCCTCCACGCGGCCCAGCCAGCGCCTGACGACCAGAAGCGCGCTCGCCGACTCGCCCAGCGCGCGGTCCAACTCGCGCACCGCCGCGTCGGCGTCGCCCCGCCGCGCGTACGTCACGCCCAGCTCCAGCGCGAGCGCGTCGTCGCGTCCGAGCGCTTCCCGGCCGCGTCGCAGCACGCGCAGCGCCTGGTCGATCTCGCCCCGCTCCTCCCACACCCGGGCGACCTCCCGGTAGGTCGCGGCGTCGTCGGGGGACAGCGCGAGCCAGGCTTCGGCCGCGTCGCGCAGCTCAGCGCTCCGCCCCAGCGCGGACAGCGTGCGCAGCAGCGCCTGGTAGCCTATCTGCTGGTGCTCGCCGGTGCGCAGCAGGGCGCGCGCGTAGGGTAGCAGGTCGGGCAGCTCGCCCTGCGCCACGAGCACGGCCTCGAGCAGGAGCAGGCCGCCGATGGACGCGGGGTCGGCCGCCAGCGCCTCCTCCAGGTTCCTCCGCGCGCCAGCGTAGTCGCCGCGCGTGCGCTGCCTCGTCGCCTCGCGCAGCATGTCGTCCACGCGGACGCGGGCCTCCCTGCTCAGGGGCCGCGCCTGCGCGTGGGCGGGCGCCGGCGCCGCCGCGCTCAACGTGGCCGCGCCCAACAGGCACAACGCCAGGCGCCTCACCGGCGAGATCGCTCCGTGGCGGGAGCGTCGTCGGGGTCTGTGTCGGGCGATCTTGGCCTGGCGGCCCGGTCGGGCCGGTTGATGAGGTCGAAGTAGTCGAGGATCAGCCGCCGGTATCCCGGCGACACCTTTTGCAGCAGCGCCGCGGGCGGCGTCGGGTAGCGCACTCCACCCGCGGTCAGCGCGGGATCGAGCGCGCCCGCGCCCAGGCGCTCGAACGCCGCGGCGGCTTCGGCGGTGCGCTCGTCGCCCAACTCCTCCCTCTCCAGCGAGCGGCCGGCGTCGAGCATGCGGTGGAACAGCCGCTCCTGCCGCGCCAGCACGTCCCGGTCCAGGCGCCCGCCGGCGAGCTCGCGGGCGAGCCGTTCGGCCTCCTCCGCCATGGCCTCGACGTCGCCCAGCGTCTCTTCCTGCCCGCCGAGCGTCTCCCCCGCGCCCTGGAGTTGCCGGGCGATGTCCTGCTGCCGCTCGGACAGCCGCCGCGCCTGGCGCGACAGCACCGCGGCGGACAGATCCTCGGGCGATAGCGCGCTCGCTTCGTTGTTGACGCGGCCCTGCTGCGAGGCCGCCTCGGCGAGCTGCCGCAGAGCCTGCTCGAGGCCGGTGCCGGCGGATGACTGGCCCACCTGCTGGGCGTTCTGCAGGAGCGACAGCGCGAGGTTGTTCATGGCGTCCACCGCCGCCTGCGTCTCCTGGATCGGCAACCTGGGCCGGCCGTCTCCGCCCTCCATGGCGCTCGCGCTCTGCTGCACGTTCTGCATGGCCTCGCCCAGCGCTTCGCCCACCTGCCTGTCCACCATCGCCGACCGGCTGGAAGCCTCCGACAGATTGCGGGCGATCGATTCCAGGCCCTCCTGCACCGCCGCCTGCTCGCCCCGCATGTCCGCCATCTGCTGCTCGGAGGCGCCGTTGCCGTCCTCGCGCGCCTGCTGCATCTGCTCCAGCAGCTCGGCCTCCCTTTCGGCCAGCGACAGAGCGTCCTGCGTGGCCTGCTCCAGCGCCTGCGCGGTGTCGTCGCGCCAGGCCTCGGTCATCGCCTCGCGCGCCGAGTCCAGCAGGTCGGCCGCCTGCTCCATGCTCCGGGCGCCGCGCCGGCCGGCGTCGGCCGCCTCCTGGCGCTGGCCC
>JBDLIA010000031.1 GCA_039715185.1 Gemmatimonadota bacterium | reverse complement strand
TCCATGAGCTGTGCCCCGTCCCACAGGAAGGCGCGATCGCTCTGCGAGGTGACCCGTACCGCCGCCTGCCCGGCCTCGTTCACCGCGACGGCCTCCGCGGCGCCGGACAGCGTCGGGGTAAGATCCTTCATGCCCGTGGCGAAGCTCCACAGGAACGCGTGCATGGCGCCGGCCGCCGTCTGCGCGGTGCCGGCCACCTGGCCCGCGTCGTTGATCGCCAGGGCCTCGCTGAACAAACCGCCCAGGGTCCCGAGGTCGACGAGTCCCCCCGCCGAGGGCCAGATCACGGCGTGCTCGTTGCCGGACGCGTCCCTGGCCCAGCCGACGACGTCATCCGAGCCGTTGATGCCCAGCGCGGCGGATTCGGCTCCGCCGAGCGTGCCCAGGTCGATGAGGCCGGACCCCGCGGTCCAGCGGAACGCGCGCCGGTCGTCCGTCGCGGTCTCGCTCCAGCCGACCACCACGCCCGACGGACTGACCGCGGTGGGCGCGCTGAACGAACCGCCCAGGGTGCCGAGATCCGCGGGGACCCCGCCGATCCACGCCACGGCGCGGGTCTGGCCGCCGTCGCGGAAGATGCCGGCGATATGGCCGCCGTCGCCGATGAGCCACGCCTCGCTGCTGCCCGCACCGGGCGAGCCCAGGTCGGACATGGCGCCGTCCGCGAAGAGGAACGCGTGGGTAGCGCCTTCGGCCGTCTGAGACCGGCCGACCACGTGGCCGGCGTCGTTGACCTCGAACGCGTTCGAGAACGCTCCTCCGAGCGTCCCCAGATCCTGCAGGGCGTACCCCGCTTCGAAAGCTGATTGCGACGGCGCGAACCCGGGCGAAGCCAGGTCAGTGGCGCTGTCGCAGCCGTATCCGAAGAGGACGCCCAAGAGTACGGGGAGAGTCATCGCACGGGTGGATGACCGTACCCTCATTGGGACCTCCATTGGCTGTCGATACTCGCCGCTGCGGACCGAGCCAGGCCGTAATCGGACCCGAGGCGTGCACGCGGTAGCGATGCCCTGGCGCGACCACCGGAGAGGGCAGCCACCGCGCCTGATGGGCGTACGAATGCTTCCGCGTTGCTATGTGGGGGAGAGGCCGCGACTCGCGGCCGGACCAAGAATCTAACCGCGCCGGGCGGTGTCGATCAATGGTTTCGTGATGCCAGCGCCCGCCTACTGGGCCCCTGGCGGCCTTTTTTTGGGCGGCGACCAGAGGTGCTTGCCCAGCGCGCTGAACGTCGCCAGAGCCGCGATTCCGACCACCGCGATCGCGACCGGCCAGCGCAGCGGACCCAACAGCGACCAGGAGTCGATCGCGACCAGAAGCCCGACGATCGTGCCCAGGATCGCGTGTCGGAGCACGGTCCGAAACGGGTTTCGAACGCGCGCACCCTGGCGCCGAACGGCGATGGTCGTCCACAAGAAGAAGAACATGAACATCCCGATTCCGGCGAGGATTCCGCCGACGGGATAGACGACCGTGACGAGATCGCTGGGAATTTGCGGCATCGCTTCCACGTTGAATGTCCCAGACGGGCCGCGTGACGGGCGGGGTGGACGCGGCTCTGCACCCAGAACATACCGGGGACGGCTCGGCTCCGAAACGGCCGAGCGCGTGTACGCCGTGACGCTCGAAAGCGCCCGCTCGTCACTTTCCTGGCGGTGGTGACTCTCCCCCGACTCGCCGGCGCGGCCTCTGCCCCAGCCTTGCGCGAGTCCGCCGAACGATACGTTCCGAAGCAAGCGTAAAGGAACATTACGACGGACGCGGCCGGTCGCTTCGACGGATTATCGCTAAACGATTAAAGGGTAACGGGTTGCGATCCCCCGGCGAAAACCGGCGAAGTTGGCACGGCGCTTGACCGATTGAGGGGCCGCGGACGAGATCCGCCTCAACCTGGAGGAAGGGAAGCCGACCTTTCGTATCGGTCGGTCGACAGACGGAGGGTCCGAATGGTGCACAGCCTGTACGAGGTGATTCCCACGACCGGGGGGCGGTGGTCGGTCCGAACGGCCGCCTCCAAGACGGACAGCTTCCACTACACGCGGGAATCCGCCGAAGACCGCTGCGCCGGCCTGGCGCGCGCAAACCTGCCGAGCAAGATCGTCATCCGGCGCCTGGACGGCACGGTCGAAGAGGAGCGGACGTACGGAGGCCAGCTGGCCGTTCAATAGCTCCGGGCACCACAGCCGACGAGGAGGCCGATCACCGCCCTTCTCAGGTGGACTCCTCCTCGGGCAGCAGGGTCACCTGCACGAAGTTGTCGGTTCGCAGGGCCGCGGTCGCCGCGGAGTGAATCCCTTCCGCCGTCAGCCCCTCGAGCCGCTCGTCGAAGTCGAGTAGCTCTCCGAATTCCCTTTCCTGCCACCACAGACTGGACAGCGCGCCGTTCCAGAAGCCGTTCTGGCGCAATGCCGTCTCGCGGTTCCGGCGCTGGATCTCGCGCACCGTCGCCACCTCCTCCTCCGTTGGTGGCGAGCCGCGCAATAGGTCTATCTGCCGGAACACCTCCTGACTCAACTCGTCCAGCCGCGCCGGATCGGCCGCGAAGCCGATGCGCACGGAGTAGTTCTCCCAGGGATCCCTGCTGAGGTTGCCGCTCACGCCTACGCCGTAGGTGCCGCCCATGTCCTCCCGGAGCTTCTCACGCAACCGGATCTGCAGCAGCTCCGCCATCGACGAGACGTCGTGCGAGCGTTGCCGAGTCCACTCCATTGGCCCCGTGAAGACGATCTGCGTGCGGCCCTGCTCCTCCTGACCCTTGCGCACGGTCTTCCTGATCACGCCCTCGGGCGGCCGGATGCCGCGATCGATCCAGTCCTCCGAGCCGGAGACCGAGTGCAGGCTGGCGATCCAGCGTTCGACCAGCGGCCGCACCTCGTCCAGGGCGAACGTGCCCGCCAGGAAGAAGGCGAAATCGTCTGCGTCCGCGAATCGTTCGCGGTATATGCGCGCCGCTTCCGCGAGCTCCAGCGACTCGAACGTCTCGGGCGTCGAGGGCCGCGCACGCGGATGGCCCTGAGAGAGCGTCGTGTTGAGCGTGTCGAAGAACGCCCGCAGGGGCGTGGCTCCCTGGTTGCGGGTGAACTCGATCATGCGCGAGCGCCACGCGTCGAACGCATCCGCGTCTTCCCGGGGCGCGGTGAAGATCAGGTGCACGAGTTCGAAGAGCGTGCCCAGATCGCGGGGCGATGCCTCGCCGCTGAAGCCTTCCGAGTAGGGGGAGACATAGGGCCGCGCGGACGCCGCCTTGCCGGTGAGCGCCTTGCGCAGCTCCGTCCGATTCAGCGCGCCCAGGCCGCCCTCCGTCATGATGCCGCTGGCGTACGCGGCGGAGTTCACGTCTCGATCGTCGTAAAGGGACGAGCCGCCCGGGCTGAGGGCGCTGAACAGGATCTCGTCGTCCTTGAATTCGGTGGGCTTCAGAAACACGACCGCGCCGTTGGAGAGGCGCCACTCGGTCACGCCGACCCGATCGTGGATGATCTCGTCCGCGATCCCCCCCGGCTCCGGTGGAGCTTCAACCAGCGGCCCCAGCGCGACGTCATCCTCGAAGGGCTCGATGTCGCGTCCGGCTACCGCATCGAAGACGTCGAGCAGCTCACCTTCGGTAGGCATGTCGAGCCCCTCCTTGGCGGGCCCAGACACAAGCACCACCCTGTTGTGCTCGGTGATCCAGCCCGAGGCGAGCCCGTCGACCTCGTCCAGCGTCACGTCGGGTACGAACCGGAGCGCGAGCCGGTAATCGGCTTCGATTCCCGGGACGGCGTTGCCGTTCAGGTAGTGCGCCGTGTAGGCCGCGACCAGTCGACCCGATGGCTGATTCTCCCGCTCGGCGTACGCGCTCTCGAGGCCGCGCAGGAGATTCGTCTTGGCGCGGTCCAATTCGGTCGCGGTGAAGCCGTGGCGGGCTACCCTCTCGGCCTCCGTGAGCACCGCGTCCAGCCCGCGCAGCACGCCGCCTTCCGGCACCATCGCCCCCAGGGAGTACACCGAACGGGTGCGCCCCAGCCCTCCCCTGTTGGAGAAAGAGAACAGGAACGGGGCGTCCGGCAGCCGGCGCAGCTCGTCGAGGCGCTGATTGATCATGCCGTTGTACAGCCGCTCGATCAGCTGGCGCCTGTAGTCGCCCACGGTCAGATCTTCAGGCCTGGGCAGCTTGTGGTACACGGCCACCTGCGTCTGCGTCAGCTCGGGGTCCGTGGCGATGGAGACCAACACGTCATCGTGGCCGGGCACGGCGTGCGTGTCGCGCGCTCGCGGAGAGGAGGCCGGCTGGAGCCGCGAGAAACGCTCCCGCACGAGCGCCTCCACGCTGTCGGCGTCGAAGTCCCCCACCGCGACCACCGCCATCAAGCCGGGTCGATACCAGTCGCGGTAGTATCGCTCCAGGGCCGCCGGCTCGAAGGACTCCAGGGATTCGGGCGTGCCGATCGGAAGGCGCTCCGCGTAGCGTGAGCCGTGGAAGATCAGGGGAAACTGCTCGTCCCGGACGCGCGCCCCGGCGCCCCGGCCGACGCGCCATTCCTCTATCACCACGCCGCGCTCCAGCTCCACCTGCTCGGCATCGAACACCTGAGCGCCGGCCCAGTCTTCGAGCACGTCGAACGCGCGCTCCAGCAGGCCCGCCGAGTCGGTCGGGACGTGCAGCATGTAGACGGTCTCATCGAAGCTCGTGTAGGCGTTCACATCGGGGCCGAACTGCATGCCGATCGACTCCAGGTAGGTACGCAGCTCGAGCCCCGTGAAACGGCGCGTGCCGTTGAACGCCATGTGCTCGACGAAGTGCGCCAGACCCAGTTGGTCGGCGTCCTCGAGGACCGAGCCGGCGTTCACGACGAGACGCAGATCGGCGCGGGCGCGAGGCTCGTCGTTGGCGCGGATGAAGAACCGCAGTCCATTCTCTAGGACGCCCGAGCGAACGGCCGGATCGAGCGGCAGCTCGGCCTCCAGCGGCTCCGTGTCCAGCGGCGAAGCCGGCAGCGAGGGTTCGACCTGGTCGGCAGCCTGCAGGGCCGACGCGGCCGCGGGCAGGACGAGGAGGGCGCAGGCGGCGCCGAGAAGGGTCGCGCGCGGGTGACCACGAGGCATGGTGGAATCTCCTGCTGGTAGGACCGTCCGGCGGTAACGATGCGGGCGCCGTGAGGCGCCTTTGGTCAACATGGTGCGTCTGCCCGATGCGAGGCAACCTGCAAGGTCGGGTCGGGCGCACGGCGCCCTTGCCAAGCTCCCCGTTGGAGCGACATTAGAAGCAGTGGCCCGCAAGTTCCGAGTCTGGAGTATACCGCGTGCTCACCCCTGGCTGGCGCATCTTCCTCGTGCTCTTCAGCGGCGCGTTCTTCGCCGGTGCCGGGGCAGCCGTGGCCCTCGGACGGTTCAAGTCCACGATCGAAGAAACCCTCGACTTCAGCCTGCTGGGAGCCGGCATGGTGTTCTTCTTCGCGTCCTTGCTGCTGGTCCCCTCGGCGGGGGTGCTGGCGGTTCCGGCGTACGGCGTAGTCGTGGCCTGGGTTGGCTACATCGTCGCGGCCCACAGGCTGGAGCTGTTCAGGATAGAAACCGGACCGCCCGAGCCGAGCCCGCGGCCGGTTCGCGGCGCCCCTCCGCCCGCCCGCTGACCCCCACCCCGCCCGCCGCGGGCGCCGCGTCCGGCCCGGCGCAGGCGCCGCGCCGTGACGCCGTGCTCGTATGTCCCACGGCGTTCAAGGGCTCGCTGTCGGCGGCCGAGGCGACCCGCGCCCTCGCCCGGGGCGCCCGAGCGGCCGTAGGGGCCGTAGGGGCGGATCTCTCTATCATTTCCTTGCCGGTCTCCGACGGAGGCAACGGCCTGCTGGAGGCGCTGGCCGCCGAGCGCGGCGGCGAGTGGCGCGTCTCGGCCGTCCGCGGGCCGCTGGGCGAGGTGCTGGACGCGCGTTACCTGGCCGCGGAAGACTACCTGGTCGTCGAGGCGGCGGAGGCGTGCGGGCTGCACCTCGTCCCGCGCGAGGGCCGCGACCCCCTGCGGGCTTCCACGCGGGGGGTGGGCGAGCTTCTGCGGGCGGCTTCCGAGGGCTCGCCAACCGGACGCGTCGTGCTGGGCCTGGGCGGTTCGGCCACGGTGGACGGCGGCGCCGGCATGGCGAGGGCTCTCGGCTGGCGGCTTCTTGACGCGCGCGGGCGGCCCATCGCCGACGGGGCGTCGGGCCTGCCAACCCTGCGCCGGCTCGTCCCCCCCGAGGCCGGGCAAAAGGCGCTGGGCGCGGGGGCGCGTGAGATCATCGCGCTCGCCGACGTGGCGGCGCCGCTCACCGGGCCGGCGGGAGCCGCTCGCGTCTTCGCGCCGCAGAAGGGCGCTTCGCCGGAGGCGGTCGCGGCGCTGGAGGAGGGTCTGGCGAACCTGGCCGAGCGGATCGCGCAGGAGCTGGGCGTGCGCGTGGCGAAGCTTCCCGGAGGAGGCGCCGCGGGGGGACTCGGCGCCGGCGCGGTGGCGTTCCTGGGCGCGCGGCTGGAGCCGGGCGCGGCGTGGGTTCTGGACGCGATCGGGTTCGACCGGCGGCTCGCGCGAGCCCGGGTCCTGCTCACGGGGGAAGGCGCCTACGACCGCCAGACCTCGCTGGGAAAGGTCGTGGGGGTCCTGGTGGCGAGAGCGCGCGCCGCGGGTGTCCCGGCGGTGGTAGTCGCGGGACGGTCCAGCGCTCCGCCCGCAGCCGGCGTCGTGGTGCGCGCGGGAGGCGGCGACCAGCTCGGCCCGGCCGAGCTGGCCGCGCTTGCGGAGGACGGGGTGCGGGCGGCGCTGGCCGCGACCTGCTAGAGACTCAGGCGCGCTGGGGCCAGCCCGCGGACACGCGCGCCTCCAGCTCCAGCAACCTCCGCTTGCGCCACACGCCGCCGCCGTACCCGCTCAGCTTGCCGTCCTTGCCGATGACCCTGTGGCAGGGCACGATCACCGCCACGCGGTTCGAGCCGTTGGCGCGCGCCACCGCGCGCACCGCGGAGGGCTTGCCGATCGCATGGGCCTGGTCCGCATAGCTGCGCGTCTCCCCGAACGGAATCCGCGTGAGGGCGTCCCAGGCGCGCCGCTGAAACGGCGTACCCGGCAGCTCGACGGGCACCGAAAAGCGCGTCAGGTGGCCCGCGAAGTATTCGCCGAGCTCACTCTCGGCCTGCTCGACGACCTCGTTGGTGCCCGGGACGAAGGCGCAGTCGAGGATGCGCGTCAGGGTGCGGATCTGGGACGCGAGCATGCGCCGATCCACGAACTCGAGTAGGCAGAGCCCCGCGTCGGTCGCGCCCGCCAGCATCGGCCCCAGGGGCGTCAGGATCCGGTGCACTCGCACCATCCGCCCTCCGCCTGCGCGGCCTGGGGTGGTGCCGAGCGCGTCCCGAAACGCCTCGTGGAAGGCGCTCAAGGATTCCCAGCCGTGGCCGAACGCCGCTTCCGTAACTCGACCGCCGGACTGCAGATGGCCCAGCGCGGACCCGAGCCTCCGGGCCCTCTGGTAGGCGTGGAAGGTCATGCCGTGGTGCCGCTGGAACCAGCGGCGAGCGCGCGTGGGGTCGACGTCCAGGTCGCGCAGGTCCTGGTCGCGCCAGCGCCGCGTCGGCTCCTTCTCGACCCGCGCCAACAAAGGGCGCAGCCAGCGCGGCGGCGCACCCGGCGGCTCGAGCGGCCGGCAGCGCAGGCACGGGCGGTACCCGCGCAACAGCGCCTCCCGTGTGTCCGACACGAACTCCACGTTGCGCCGGAGGGGAGTGCGCGCCGAGCACGACGGCCGGCAGAAGATTCCCGTGGTCCGTACGGTCGCGAAAAACACGCCGTCGTAACGGGAGTCGCCGCGCCGGAGCGCGTCGTACATCTCGGGTTCCGGCGGCAGGCTCCGCGCCTCCGCCGAGCGAGGCTCGCCCGAGGCAGGCGGGCCGGCCGTGCCCCTGGCCGGATTCCGGTGCGCCTGGTCGAGCTGCGTGGGTACGGCTGTTTGCATGTTCATGGGAGGCAATATGCGGCTTTCCGCGGGCGCGCTCCACCGGAGAATCAACAAGGTATTTTCGGGCTGGACCACCCTCCCGCATGCACGCTACCTTGCGCGCCCCACTTTTCGATACGGCGAAGACCAGATCCCGGCGCGCGCCGGGCGCAACCCCGATCGGGCTGATGGCTCAGGACAACCCTTTGATGGACAAGCTCGTGTCGCTGTGCAAGCGACGCGGCTACGTCTTCCAGTCTTCCGAGATATACGGCGGCACGGGCTCGGTGTGGGACTACGGCCCGCTGGGGGTGGAGCTCAAGAAGAACGTCAAGGACGCGTGGTGGAACGCCATGGTCCGGGCTCGCGACGACATCGAGGGGCTCGACGCGGCGATCCTCATGCACCCGCGCGTGTGGGAGGCGAGCGGCCACGTGGAAGGCTTCACGGATCCGCTGATCGAGTGCCGCAACTGCCACCGGCGCTTTCGCGCCGACCACGCCGACGTGCAGGACGGCCAGTGCCCCTCCTGCGGCAAGCGCGACACGTTCACCGAACCGCGTCAGTTCAACCTCATGTTCAAGACCTTCATGGGGCCGGTCGAGGAGGACGCCGCCACGGTCTATCTGCGTCCGGAGACGGCGCAGGGGATCTTCGTCAACTTCCAGAACGTGCTGACCACCAGCCGGCAGCGCGTGCCGTTCGGAATCGCCCAGATCGGCAAGGCATTCCGCAACGAGATCACGCCCGGCAACTTCATCTTCCGGACGCGCGAGTTCGAGCAGATGGAGATGCAGTTCTTCGTCGAGCCCGGCACCGACGAGGAGTGGTTCGAGTACTGGATGGAGCAGCGCATGGCCTGGGTGAAGTCGCTCGGGATTCGCGAGGAGAAGTTGCGCTTCCACGAGCACGGGCCCGACGAGCTGGCGCACTACGCCAAGACCGCGTTCGACATCGAGTACGAGCTGCCCTTCGGCTGGCAGGAGTTCGAGGGGATCCACAACCGCACGGACTTCGACCTCAGCCGGCACCAGGAGTACGCCGGCAAGAAGCTCGAGTACGTGGACCCGGTGGACCGCGCCAAGCGCTACATCCCGTACGTGGTCGAGACCTCGGCGGGGGCGGATCGTACCACGCTGGTGGTCCTGGCCGACGCCTACCGCGAGGACGAAGTGGAGGGCGAGCAGCGCGTGCTGCTGTCGCTGCACCCGAAGCTCGCGCCGATCAAGGTGGCGGTGTTTCCGCTGGTCAAGAAGGACGGCCTGCCGGAGCTCGCCACCCGGCTGCACGAGGGCCTCCGTGCGCGCGGTATTCCCTCCTTCTACGACGCCAGCGGGTCCATCGGCAAACGCTACCGGCGCCAGGACGAGGCGGGCACGCCTTTCTGCGCGACGATCGACGGACAGACAAACGAGGACGATACCGTGACGATCCGAGACCGCGACACGCTCGCGCAGGAGCGGGTGTCGCTGGACCGCGTCCCGGACTGGGTGGCGGAACGTGTGGCGTAGCCGGGGCCGAAGCGGCCGAGCACGGTGGCCCGGGCTAGCGGCCGCGGCGCTCGTGTTCGCGTCCTGCGGCGGCTACGGAGGCGGGTCCACCCCGGCCCCGGCGCCGGCTGCGGCAGGCGAGCGGCTGATCGTCGCGGTGCGCCACGCCGAGAAGGTGGACGACGGGAGTCGCGATCCGGCCCTGACCGAAGCGGGCGTCGAGCGCGCGCAGGCGCTCGCGGCGTTGCTCGCGGGCGCTGGCGTGGAGCGGGTCCTGAGCAGCGACTTCATCCGCACCAGGGACACGGCGGCGCCCACCGCGACCGCCGCCGGGGTCCAGATCGAGATCTACGACCCGCGCGACATTCCCGGCCTGGCCGAGGCGTTACTGGCGGCCACCGAGCGGGTGATTCTGGTGGTCGGGCACTCCAATACGACGCCCGCGCTCGTGGCGGAGCTCACCGGTCAGCCGGCCGACCCCATGCCCGAGGAGGAGTACGACCGGCTGTACCGGATAATCGTCCGCCCCGACGGCTTCGCCGCCGCCCGGGTCGAGCGCTACTAGTGGACTAGCCGCTCAACGGCGCCAGCCGGCCTCCTCCCCGATCGGACTGCCCGGCGGCGGACCGACGCGGGACGGTGGCCGGGCAAAATCCTCGGGGTCGTCCGCGAAGCGCTCCAGGTCGCGCGCCAGCAGGAGGCCCGCCGCCCGGTCCGCGGGTACGGCCGCGGCGTCGGCGTCACGGCGGGCGCGCGCGGCTACTTCTTCCAGCGCAAGCAATGCCTCGGCCCGGACCTGCGGGGCGTCCGCGCCGGCAACCATGGCCATGAGGTGCTCCGCCACCGCGCGCCGCACCGCGCGCGCGACCTCGGCCTGATAGGCGTCGGCGGGGCGCGCGTCCCACGCGGCGTCGACAAGTCGCTCCATCACCTCGGCCAGCCCCGGCAGGGAGCCGTCGAAGGCGTTCTGCTGGATCAGCCTCGCGGCGCGCTGCCCGTGCAGGAGCATGCCGAGGGTGACGTCCGCGGCGGCCGCGGCGGGCGACACCGCGTCGAAGGTCAGCCCGGTCCACCGGTCGAAGAGCTCGCGGTGCGGACCGTACGTGAAGGGGCGCGGCGGGATTGCGGTCGCGACGCCCTCGGGCAGCGCCAGCTCGGCGGGGCTGAGCGTCCGCAGTAATGCGGCCAGCGCCCGCCGCTGAGCCGAAGCGGGTACCGGGCTGGGCGCGGCCTGCCCGTCTCCGCGCAGGGCGTAGGAGTACTCCAGGCCCCCGAGCACCTTGGCCGCCGCGTCCACCTGATAGCGATGGTGCAGGTAGAGCGGCACGAGCGCCTCTTCCATGGTGGCCATGGGGCGGCCCGCGCGGATGGCGCGCTCGCCGAAGCGGTCGAGAGCCGCGCGGCGCACGTCCATCATGCGCTCGAGCTCGGCGGCCGCGTCGGTGCCGTTGTCCCAGAGGTGCACCTGCGGGTGCGCGCTGCCCGCGGGGCGCGCGTCCTGGTCGGACACGAACGTGATGCCGCGCGCGCGGGCGGAGGAAATGACCTCCTCCAGCGCCGCCGGCTCATCGGTCCCTTCCGCGAAGTCCTGATAGCCGTAAGCCACCGCGACCACGTCCCATTCGCCCACGCCCGAGTCGTAGGCGTCGGAGAGGTCGATCTCCCCGGAATCGGTCAGCCGCGCGAGCGGGTGCGGGTAATCCATCACCGAGGCGCGGCCCTGCGCGCTGGCGATGTAGTTGTGGGCGAGGCCGATTGTGTGACCCACCTCGTGCGCGCTGAGCTGGCGGATGCGCGCGAGCGCCATGGCGGCCAGCTCGGGGGGCGCCTCGTCTCCCCGTTCGTAGGGCGCAAGCAGTCCTTCGGCCAGCAGGAAGTCCTGCCTGACGCGTAGCGACCCCAGGCTCACGTGCCCCTTGATGATCTCGCCGGTGCGCGGGTCGCTCACGCTGGCGCCGTAGCTCCAGCCGCGCGTGGCACGGTGCACCCACTGGATCACGTTGTAGCGCACGTCCATCGGGTCCGCGCCGTCCGGCAGGATCTCCACGCGAAACGCGTCCCGGTAGCCGGCGGCCTCGAAGGCCTCGGCCCACCACGCCGCGCCGTCCACGAGCGCGCCTCGGATCGGCTCGGGCACGCCCGGGTCCACGTAGTAGACGATGGGCTCGACGGCCTCGCTCACGGCCGCCGCCGGGTCACGCTTCTCGAGCCTGTGCCTGGCTATGAAGCGCTTGGTGATCGGCTCGTCGATGGGCATAGCGTAGTCGGCGTAGGCGATGCCGAAGAACCCGGCGCCCGGGTGGCTCTCTCGAGGCTCGTAGCCCGGCGGCGGCAGCCGGATGAAGGAGTGCCGCTGGCGCACCGTGAGGGCCTCGGGCGTGGGCGTGACGGAGCGCAGCCACGCCCCCGGATCATCGCCCGTGAAGGTCAGCGTGGCCTCGATCTCGGTGTTGTCCGGAAACCCCTTGGTGCGCTCCAGGTACGGCGCGCTCCTGCTCTTCTCCAGCCGATAGGATCCCTGGCCCGTGCCGTCGAGTGTCCCGCTCACGTCGTGGGCGTCGCGCAGGACGAAGTCCGTCGCGTCGACGAGGACCCTGCCGTCCTGCTCGGCCGCCACCTCGAAGCCCCACAGGACCGACGTGGCGAACGCGTCCCTGACCGCCCGGCGCTCGGCGGCGCTGGGCGTCTGGGCGCGGTAGGCGTAGTTGGGCTGGACCATGAGCACCCGCCTGCCCACCCGCTGAAACCGCACCACGCGCTCCCCGCCGAGTTGCCCCCGGTCCAGGCCTATGTCGTTCGACCCCACGCCCGCGGCGAGCGACTCGACGTAGAGAAGCTCTTCCTCGAGCGATGGCACCTCGAGCCAGATCTTGCCCTCGTCCGCGTCCCAGTAGACCGGCAGGAAGCCGTCGCGCTTGTCCATGCCACGGGTCTTCTCGTCGATCGACGGGAGGGCATCGGACTCCTGCGCGACGAGCGCGACGGATAGCCCCGCCGCGTCGGCCTTGCCCAGAAAGGGTGAGGCGAACGTGAGCAGGACGAGTACCACGCCGACCGCGCTCGATGCGAGGGTCAGGGAAAGTCGAGCGGCGCGGGCAATGGCGCGGGCCACCGAGGCGTATGCGGAGAGCATGCTGGCTCCAGGCAGGGGGATGGGTCCTTACCGGGCGCGCAACATGACATGCTATCGCCGGTCCCGCGAGGCGCGGCCGGCGGGTCCCGGCTAGGCTTCCCCCGCGCTCTCCTCGGGCCCTTGCACGCCTGGCAGCGCGGCGGGGTCGCGGCGACGCACGAGGGCCTCCGTGAACTCGATGCGCTCCTCCATGAGGGCCAGGCGATCGCCCTGAGTCTGCAGCATGTCGCGGATCTGGCTCAGTTGAGTGTCCAGCTTGGGCGCCCCGCCCGCCTTCTCTCTCGCCATGGCTTCGAGCAGCAGTCCTAGGTGTTTGGCCAGCGGCCGCAGCAGGACGACGCCCGCCACCGTCAGAATCAGCACCAGCGTCAGGATCGCGGGGGCAATCACTTCTGGGTCCATGCGCCCTCTCTGTTGGTTGAAGATCTCGTCCTATCGAGCCCGCCCGCGGCCTACGGCGTCGCGCCGGCGGCCTTCCCGAAACACCGGGCCATGGCGTACCGTACGTTGGCACCGCTGATCCGTGTCACCGCATCGCGCAATCAGGAGCCCAGCCATGGACGTAGAGGAATTCCTCGCCGTCGTCGCGGTGTTCGCCATCATCGTCCTGCCCGCGCTCGCGTTGACTTCTCGATTCGCTCTAAAGCCCATCGTCGAGGCGATCATCATGCTCCGCGAGGGTCTCGCGGGGAAGAAGCCGGACGAAGACGCGCAGCACCGCCTGACGATGATCGAAGCCGAGCTGTCCGAGTTGGGCGCTTCCGTGCGCAGGCTCGCCGACGCCCACGAGTACGACCGCCAACTCACCGCGCCGCGGGAGCACGATCGGACGAGCGGGTCTTCAGAAGCCTAGACGCGCCTGGCTCAGGGCGCGACGGCCGGGTCCGGCTGGATGATGGAGATGGCCGTACTGGTCTGGCCGGATAGCCCTTCCAGATCCTCCGCCGTGAACGTCACCGTGCGCCCGCCGACCGTGGGATAAGTGTGGGAGAAAGTCACCTGGGTGCTGTCACCTCCCACGAAGGCGGTATCCACCGCGCCATCTCCGTATTGGGCGATGATGCGCTCCAGCAGGAAGCCGGGCGCTTCATTGGGATCGGTCGCCAGCACTGTGAAAGCGACAGGCAGGGCGACCGCCGCCACGGCGGGCGCCGAGAGCACGACGACCGTGGGCGACTGATTGTCTTCGCCGGAGTCCGTGATGCCACCTCCGCAGGAGGCGGTAGCCACGGCAAGGAGCCCCACGATTCTCACGGGAACCCGACCAGTTGTTGCTACGGAGATTCCACCTTCCATACGAGGCTCCGGTTGCCATAATGCCACTCGGTGGCAGGCCCTGGGCGGGCCGGCCGCTCCGTTCTCGTAACGCGCCTGATGGTCGAGGCAGGACGAGCCCTCCGACGCGACCGAGTCCTCCTCGTACCCCCGATCGCAGGTCGTCGCCCAAACCTCGCGCCCGGGACACATACGTCACACCAGGTGGGACGCCGGCGTCCCGGACGGGCCCGGATGGCGCCCGCCGCGGAGTGACTCGAAACCGTCGAGTCGGCCTGCGACGCCCGCAGCGGCGGCGCGTTCGGACCGATGGCCGCCGCAGCCCGCTGGCCTCGCGCGAGCGGCACGACCGCTGCACACTATCTCTCGCGCATGGACCAACCCAGTGTACCGTTGCACACTAGGCCCCCGGAGACGCTCATGTCCGGTTCGCGTGACCCCAAGTGGCTTGGCCCCGACGCGATCAAGGTTCACCCGCGCCTGCGCATGATCCGGAACGGCAGCCGGACCGTCAACACGATCCGCGCCGAGCACGCCGGCTGCCTGCGCGTCCGCGGCGCCACCACCACGCCCCGTCTGAGAGGGGACGCCGCCGCGCCGCTGGTCTTGCGGGACGCCGACAAGCTGTCCGGGAAGCTCCGCAAGAGGAAACTGCGGAGCGTGCCCGCCGGAATCGACGTGAGCATGTTCGTCACGCTGTCCGACGACGCCGCGGGCTGGGCGGGCGACTTTTCGGCCCGGACAGCAAACCTGCGAACGACGACTCGGCCTTTGAACGCGCTCGGCCAACTCCTGGACGACCCCTACGTTCAGTTCCTGGAGCCCGGCGAGGCGCTGAAGGCTCCGACGCCGCTGGTGCATGGCGGGTCGCCGGCCGCGCCGGCGGTCGACCGCTGGCGCGTCGGGTCCGCCGCCGCGCACCACGACGGAGCGGGCGTCCTCATCGGGATCATCGACGTACAAGGCTTCGATTTCGCCCACGCCGACTTCCTCGATGAGAGCGGAGGAACGCGCTGGGCTCGAATCTGGGATCAGGGCGGCTCCGCGCGCCCGAGCCCGGCCGGGCGCAGCGAAGCCCGGGGCGATGGGCTGAGGGGATTCGACTACGGCGCCGAGTTCACCCGGGCCGACCTCGACGCCGCAATAGCCGCCTCGGCCGGGCTGGGCGTGCCGGCGCAGGAAATCGAGCGGCAGAGCCAGACGGTACCCGGATCGCACGGCACGCACGTGGCCAGCATAGCCGGCGGCAACCGCGGCATCTGCCGGAAGGCGCTGCTCGCCGGCGTCCTGGTCGACCTGACCGACGAGGACATGGATCGACGCCGGTCGTTCTACGACTCGACGCGCGTGGCGGAGGCGATCGAATACCTCCTGGCCCTGTCGTTCGAGCTCGGTCCCATGCCCGTCTCGATCAACATAAGCCTGGGTACGAACGGACACGCCCACGACGCGAGCTCGGCGCTGAGCCGTTGGATCGACTCGGCGCTGTCGACGCGCGGCCGCGCCGTGTCCGTGGCCGCCGGGAACGCGGGGCAGGAGAACCCGCTGTTCGAAGGCGACGTGGGCTTCGTCATGGGCCGCATCCACGCCAGCGGCCGGGTGCCCGCGGCGGGACTGACCCGCGACCTGCGGTGGCGCGTCGTCGGCAACCGCATCGCGGATCTGTCGGAGAACGAGCTCGAGATCTGGCACCCGGCGCAGGACCGGTTCTCGGTGCAGGTCAAGCCGCCGGAGCAGGACTGGCTCCCGCCGGTACGGCCCGGACAGTTCATCGAGAATCACCAGCTCGGCGATGGCAGCTACGTGAGCGTCTACAACGAGCTGTACCACCACGCCAACGGTGAGAACTACGTCGGCGTATACCTCAGCCCGCTGCTGTCCCGAGAGGCGATCGTGGGGGTGCCGGCGGGCGAGTGGATCGTCCGCCTCATCGGCGAGGAGATCCACGACGGCTTCTTCCACGCGTGGATCGAGCGCGACGACCCCCGCCGCCTGGGACCCTTCGGCGAGCGTGAGGCGTGGCGGTTCCCGTCCTTCTTCGAGGAAGGCACCTACGTCGACGACTCGACCGTCAGCTCGCTCGCGTGTGGGCTGCGGGTGCTGTCGGTCGCCAACCTCGACGCTGAGCGCGGCCGCGTAAGCCCTACCTCCAGCCAGGGCCCCACGCGGGACGGACGCCTCAAGCCGGACATCGCGGCGCCGGGCACCGGGATCGTGGCGGCGCGCGGTTTCGATCCCGAGGCGGCGTGGGTCGGCATGTCCGGTACCAGCATGGCGAGCCCCTTCGTGTGCGGCGTGGCCGCTCTGATGCTCGCCGTGGACTCGGAGCTGAGCGCGGCCCAGATCCACGGCATCATGCGGCGCACGGCTCGACCGCTTCCCGGCGCCGACTTTCGCTGGCGAAACGACGCCGGCTTCGGCGAGATCGACGCGGAGCGTTGCGTGGCCGAAGCCGAATCGCTGCGACAACGCACGGACGTGACGCCATGAAGATCACGCTCTTCCACTCGGCCGAGGGCGACTGCCTCCTGCTGACCGCCGACGACGACTCGCGCCTCCTGGTGGACGGAGGCCGGAGCCACACCTGGCGCGATCACGCGGCGCCCTTCATGGGCAAGCTGAGGGACCAGGGCGGGACGCTCGACGCGGTATGTGTGAGCCATATCGACCGGGATCACATCGAGGGTATCCTGCGCATGATGGACGACCGCGTACGCTGGATCGTGCACCGGCACCAGATCGCCAACGGCAACGCGAGCCACCCCGCACCCGAGTCGCCCGAGCCGCCGGACGTCGGCGCGATCTGGCACAACGCGTTTCACGAGATGGTGGACGACAACGAAGGCCGCGTTTCCGACCTGTTCGCCGCCATGACGCGCGTGCTGGCCTTCCACCCCGACGAGGCGCTGCAGGCGTTCGGCGCCGGCCGACCGGACCTGGCCCTGAGCAAGAAGCAGGCGATCCAGCTCTCCCGCCGCGTCGGAGGCGCCCAGCTCGGGATACCGCTCAATCCGCCAGCCGGCGGCAAGCTCATGATGGCACGCGCCGGCGAGGCACCGTTCCAGCTCGGTGGCTTCACGGTGAGGGTCCTGGCGCCGTTCGAGGCAGAGCTCGAGGCGCTGCGCGACGAGTGGAACACCTGGCTCGAGGACAACGAGCACGTCCTGGAGGAGGTCCGCGGCCAGGCCGGCGAGGACGAGGAAGCGATCGAAGGGGCGGGGCTCGGAGCAGCCCGTGCGCGGCTGCAGCTGGCGGCCAAGGAGCTCGGAGACCGGGGCGAGGTCACGCTGCCGAACCTGGCGTCATTGATGCTGCACGTGGAGGCCGACGGCAAGACGACTCTGCTCACCGGCGACGGACACCAGGACGAGCTACTCGAGGGCTTGGAGATGACGGGTCTGGTCGGGGAGGGCGCCGGCTTGCACGTCGACGTGCTGAAGATCCCGCACCATGGATCCGAGTTCAACATGGACGAGACGCTCTTCAAGCGGATCACCGCCGACCACTACATCATCAACGCCGACGGGGGCCACGACAACCCGGACCTGGCGATCATCGACGTGATGCTCCGGTCGCGGCTGGGTGCGGAGGACGAGGTGAGCTCCAACCCGGAGGTCGATCGGCCATTCAGGCTCTGGTTCAGCTCCAGCCCCACCGCCATCGCGAGCGCCACGCGGGCCGCCCACATGGAGGCCGTGCGCCAGCGCGTGCGCGACTTTCAGAACGACGCGCCGGCCGGGCGCCTGCGCTACTCCTTCCTGTCGGGGTCCAAGCGCGACATCACTGTGTAGATCGACTGATCAGGGCAGGACCAGCGCACGCAGCCGACCGAACTCCGGATCATCCCGAAGCGGATCGAACGCGGGCATGACGTCGAGCCAGACCAGGTCGCTGGCGCGCTCCTCGGCCGCGCGGGCCAACGCCTCCAGAGCCCGTTCGCGTTCTCCGAGTCCGACGAATAGCTGCGCCAACCGGCTGGCCGATACATACTCGGAGGATCCGCGCTCGACCAGCTCCGCGAGGAGACCGCGCGCGGCGTCTTGCCGCCCGCGGGCGACCAAACCCTGACCCAGCGCGACCGTCGCTTCCACGCTTCCTCCCGCCAGTTCGCGCGCGCGCAGCAGCGCCTCCACGGCCTCGTCCGCCGCTCCCGCTCCGACGCGCGCGAGCCCCAGGAGCAAATGCGCGAGTGCGAAATCCGAGTGTCCGTGAATCACTTCCAGCAGATCGTCGATCGCCTCTTCGTAGGCGCGCTCGTAGTAGCGGAGAGCGGCGCGGCTCACGCGCACCGTGGCAGACAGGGGGTCGATCAGAAGCGCCGCGTCCAGGTGGGCGCGCGCGCCAGCGAAGCGCTTCAGCGGCAGCAGGTGGTGCATCGCGTACCACATGCGGGCCGTGACGTAAGGCGGACTCGCCCGCACCGCCCTCTCGAACTCGACCTCCGAGCGCGACCAGTCCCACTCGAAGATCGCTGACACGCAGGCCCTGGCGGTCAGCGACTCCGCCGCGCCCGAATCGAGCGCCATGGCCCGGTCCGCGGCGGCGCGGGCCAGCGGCATGACGTCACGGGGAGCCCGCTCGCCGTAGATCGCCAGCGTGATGTAGGAGTCCGCGAGACCGGCGTGCGCGAGCATGAAATCGGGATCCATGCCAGCAGCCTGAGACAGCTCCGCGATGCTCCGCTCCAGGTCTTCCGGACTACGCCGGTTCCAGTGGTGACGGCCGCGCAGGTAGTGGTCGTAGGCGGCCAGATCGCTGGTGGGAGGCGCGGACCGGCGTCGGTCCGACTCGGCCACGGGTGGGAGCGCGGCCAGCGGCTCGGCGACAGCGGCGGCCGACGGCGACAGGCTGGCATCCACGGCGGCGACGATGCTCGTGGCGACGTCCGTCTGGATATCGAACAGGTCGCGCAACTGCCGGTCGTACGTGTCCGCCCAGAGGTGGTCGTCGCTGCGCGCGTCGACGAGCTCGGCCGCGATCCGCAGGCGTTCGCCGCTGCGACGCACGCTGCCCGAGAGAATGTAGGCCACTCCGAGCTCACGACCGATGTCCCGGGCGCCTCCGCCTCTGTCCTTGTACTGCCACGCCGACGCGCGGGAGATGACCCGCAGGGCGTCGAACTTGGACAACTGGATGATCAGGTCTTCGGCGATCCCGTCGCTCAGGTATTCGTTCTCGGCCTCCGCGCTCATGTTATCGAACGGAAGCACGACGATAGACCGGGCGAGGACGTCTGGTTCGACGGGAGCTGGTTGCGCCGCCAGGGCGGAAGTCGTCGCTGCCACCGCGGGAGTCGAGGAGCCGGCCCCGTTTGCCGCCACGGGATCATCCACGGGACCCGTCCGCACGATACCCTGCGCCGTCATGTCGAAAGCCCACGCCAGTACGATCGCGACCGGGAAGAACAGCGCCAGGAGCACGATGACGAGCGTCAGCGCCCAGTCGGGGATCCCGAGCGGCGGAAACGCCACCTCACCCACCTGCATGGCGATCCACGCCACGATCGCGTAGGTGACGGCCACCTTGAACACGTGCCGGCGCCGGAGCTCCTTGACCAGGCGAGCCACGTTCACCGTGTCACTCCGGGCGGCGCGGTGTTCACAGGACGATCCAAGCGATGGCCACGAGAACCGCGGCATGGAGGAACTGGTCGAAGCCGAGCAGGGACCAGAAGGCCTTGTGCGTGGGGTCGGCGAGCGCTGGCACGCCGGCGGTCAGCTTCGCCCTGACGGCGTCGAGGCCGAAATGAGTCGCGAACTCCAACGCGCCGGCCAAGGCGAACGCCTCCAGCCACCGCGGTGGACGCAGCAGAAAAATGACCACGCACACCAGCAACGCGTGTACGCCCGCGTGAGCCAGGATGGGCCCCACCGGGCCACCGGCGACCTTGGCCTTCTGCATGCGCGCGGTGGCCAGCGGTGTGAAATCGCCGAGCCAGTGAGCGAACAGCAGTGCCAACAGAAGCCACACCGCCTGCTCGCTCAGCGGTGGCACCCTTCGGGCGGAGACCAGCGCCCGCGATGGCTCATGCTCGATGCTCCTGTGTCTTGGCGGTGCGTCAGCAACGGCCGACCGCGTGGTCGGCCCGGCCCGGCCCGGGCCATACCGATTGGAGACTAACCGGCGGGATCGGCGCCACGCCAGGCCGGAGCGCGGTTCCTCGCCCGGGAGCGTGGGGTTGCCGCACCCACACGATCCCCCCCTATTGCTGCTTGCCACCCGCGACGGTAGCCGCACTCTCGAGGGAATACAGTGAGTACTTGGCGACGACGCTCCGCTTCCCGCCCGGGAGTTCTCAGCCGCCCGGGCTTTTTCGTATGGGCTACGATCCTGGGCGGTATCGTGATGCCCAGCGCCGGTGAGGCGCAGGCGACCACGGATCTGCGCGGCCGGGTGCTGAGCGCGGGCGCCGCCGGCATCCCGTACGCCTCGGTGGGCCTGGTCGGCCGCGCCGCTGGAGTGGTGGCCGACGCGGACGGCTTCTTCATAATCACGGGAGTGCCGCTCGGCCCACAGCGCCTGTCCGCGTCTCGGCTCGGGTACCGGACGCGCCTCGTGGAAATCGTTGCCACAGCCGGGGACCAGCGCGTCGAGATCATCCTGGAGGTCCAGCCCGTCGCCATCGATGAGGTGTCGGTTCGGGCCGCTTCCCGAAGGGCGGAGCGCATCGTCGAGGCGCCGGCCGCGGTCTCGGTCGTTGAGCCAGAGGACGCCCGCCGACTTTCGGTCACGGGCCAACTGCCGCTTGCGCTGGCACAACACCCAGGCGTCGACGTGGTGCAAAACGACGTCACCGACTTCAACGTCAACGCGCGCGGCTTCAACACTTCGCTCAATCGGCGCGTGTTGGTGCTCCAAGACGGGCGAGACGTGTCGCTAGCCTTCGTCGGCTCGCAGGAGTGGTCCGCGTTTTCCATGCCGCTGGAGGACGTAGCGCGGATCGAAATGGTGAGGGGACCCGGCTCGGCGCTCTACGGCGCGAACGCGTTCTCCGGAGTCCTGGACATCCGCACCCCGAGGGCGCGCGAGACTGTCGGCACCAAGATCAGCGTCGGCGGCGGTTCGCTAGGCACCGCCCGCGGGGACTTGCGCCGCAGCGGCCTCCTGGGCGATGGCTCCTGGGCCTACCGCGTGAATGTCGGCTACTCCAGCAGCGACACCTGGAATCGTTCGCGGACCGGTGTAGGCGACCTGGATCGCGAATACGCGGACGCGACGGAAGAGTCGTTCACCGCCCCCGCTCCCGGTTTCGAGCTGCGGCCGGTCGCAGGCCAGGTCACCGACGGTCAGATTGGCACCAGCGCAACGGGATCCCCCGATCGGCTCTCCGCCCTATACGCCACGGCGCGCCTGGACCGTTACGGCGCTGACGGGTCCGAGCTCACGGTGGAAGCGGGTGGTGCGGAGGTGCAGAACGAGATCGTCGTGACGGGCGGCGGCCGCATCCAGCGAGACCGGGCTTACAGGCCCTGGGCGCGGGTCGCCTGGGGCAACGCCGGGTGGAACGCGTCCTTCTGGTACTCCGGCCGCGTCGCCTCCGACCCTGGCTGGTCGCTGGCCACCAACACGCCGATCGACGACCGGTCGCACGTGGTGCAGGGTGAGCTGCAGCACAACCGCCTGCTGTGGGAGGGCCGCGGCCGCATCGTCCTGGGCGGTTCCCTGCGCAACAGCTTCATCGACACGCGCGAGACGTTGATACTGGCGGCGGACGACGCGCGCCACGACCTGTACGGTTCGCTCTACGGACAGATGGACTACTTCCTGGTGCCGGAGCTTCGGTTCGTCGCGGCGGCTCGCTTCGATCAGGGCGACATCTTCGACGCCCAGTTCTCGCCCAAGGCTGCGCTCGTGTATCAGCCCACCTTCGAACAGGCGATCCGGCTTTCGGTGAACCGAGCCTTCCAGGTACCCAATACCCTGGAGCTATTCGTGAATTTCCCTGTCGGCCCGCCGGCGGATTTCACGGCGCTGGAGGCGGGACTACGCGCGTCCCCGCTCGGCGACGCGCTGCTGGCCGTGCCCGACGGCGAGCTGTTCTCCAGCTCGGGCGCGGTGCCCGTTCTCGCCATCGGCAACCCGGAGTTGGAGACCGAGCGGGTCACGTCGGTCGAGCTCGGCTACCGGCGCCAGGTCGGCGAACGCGTGTCGTTTTCGGTCGACACCTACTTCTCACGCCTCAGCAACTTCGTCACCGACCTGCTCCCTGGCGTAAACCCTGCTTTCCCCTCGTGGACCGCCGATGCCCGGATCGACCCGGCCGCTCGAGACGCCGTGCAGCAGGCCGCTCTTGGCGGGCTGGCCGCGGTGGATCCGGTCTCCGCGGCGGGCCTTACCAGGCTGCCGAACGGCCAGACGGCGCTGGTGTTCTCGCTCGGCAACGCCGGAGTGGTGGACGAGTGGGGGGTCGAGCTGGCTACGACGGCACAGCTCTCGGATGTCGTCCAACTCGAGGCCAACTATTCGCTGTTCGAGTTCGACGTCGACTCGTCGGAGGTCGTGCCGGGCGACCAGGTGCTGCCCAACACTCCCGAGCACAAGGTGAAGCTATCGCTCGGCTACCGGGGCGAGACCGGCTTGAGCCTGCGCGCGGACGCGCGTTTCGTGAGCGCCTACGACTGGGCGTCGGGGATCTTCGCGGGACCGGTTCCGGCGAGCCAGACCGTGGATCTCTCCGCCGGCTACGTCGTGAATGACAGGGTCACGATCCGTTCGGTCGCCACCAACGTGTTCGATCAGGAGCGCTATCAGCTGTTCGGCGGAACGTTGATACGACGCAGGGTGCTCGGCTCGGTCACTTTCACGTTCTAGAGGACTGTAACAGGTGATAGTTGAGCATCGAGAGGGGCGAGGCGCCCGATCCGGGGAGGCGGGAGGACGAGTAATAGCAGGGCTATTGCGAGGAGTCCCAACGACCCCGGGCGGGATGCATCGCCCCTCGAATGCCAAGTACTCACCTGTTACAGTCCTCTAGAGGGGCCACGTTGTCACAGACCACCAAGGACTGGCTGCTCTTCGGCCTCGCAGCCGCACTCTTCCTCTTCTTCATCGCGCTGCACGGGCACGCCCATTTCTCGGACATAGACCGGATTCCTTGGCCCATCTTGGTGCCCGTTGCTGCTTCGCTGGCCTTCGTGCACTCCTGGTACATGCTCGGGTGGAGGCGCGCCTCCGTGTTGATCGCCTGCGCCACGCTCCTTTCTCTCTCGGCCGAGTGGGTCGGCCAGAGCAACGGCTGGCTGTTCGGCCCATACTGCTACACGTCTCTGTTCGGACCCAAGATCGGTGGACGCATACCGTACCTGATTCCGTTCGCCTGGTACATGATGTTCTACCCGAGCTACGTGATAGCGAATCTCGTGGCCGAGGGCAGGGCGGTGAGCAACCCGAGCTCGCGCGTCAGTTGGGTGGTCTGGATGGCGCTTCTGAGCGCGGCGGTGATGACGGCGTGGGACATCACCATGGACCCGATCATGAGCTTCGAGGCCATACCGGGGACGACGGACGCGGCGGCCGCGGGTGCGACCACCTCGATTCCCGCGTGGCGATGGCTGGTGGCCGTGGCCGAGCCAACCGAGTGCGCCGTCGCGACGCGTCTGCCGCCGACGACCAGCACCCACTTCGGGGTGCCTTGGCAGAATTACCAGGGCTGGATGGTGACCAGCTTCGTCGTGTTCCTGGTGTATAGGTTCCTCGAGCGACGCATACCGGTTCACCGCCGCGACTTGCATTGGAAGCCGCTGGGACTTGCCCGCCTCACCGCGATCATGCCGGTGTCCGCGTACATGGCGATGGCTCTGATCGACGCCGTGCTAGGTTCGCCGCGCATCCAGGACGTGCACCTGATATCCCCCTTCGCCATGGGCATCACGGCGGCGATCGCATCGATCACGATCTTCACCGCCACCTTCGCCGTGCACCACGACGACGCTCCCAATCACGGTCGGCCACCGGAACCGGACGGGCCGCCCGGGTGATGTCGGGGACTTCCCTCGAACGCCGGCTGGCGGCGTTCCTTCCGCGCTACGAGAGAGAGCGGGTCGCAGGGTGGACGGATTCACCGCGCGACCCCGAGCGGATCGACGGCGTGGCCGCGGTGCTGTTCGCCGATCTGGCCGGCTTCACCCCGTTGACGCGACGCCTCGCGGCGACGGGCTCCGCGGGCGCCGAGCGCCTGTCCCAGGTCCTGGACCAGACTTTCGGCCGCATGGTCGGGGTGATCGAGCGAGCCGGAGGCGACGTGGTGTTGTTCGCCGGCGACGCGGTGCTCGCTGCATGGCAGTGCATGGAGGGCGCCGAGGCGCTCAAGGAAGCCGTGCTGCTCGCAGCGTCCTGTGGCAAGGAGATCCTCGCGACGCTGGACGGCCTCGAGCCGGACCCGGAAGTCACGCTGCGCCTGCGAGCTTCGGTGGGGGCTGGGCAGCTGAGTACGTTGCGAGTGGGCGGCGTGGAGGGGCACTGGCTTTTTTTGGCGCAAGGAGAGGCCATCGCCCAGCTGGCGCAGGTGGACGCGGCGGGCACCCCCGGTCAGGTCCTGCTGTCCGCGCGCGCGGCCGCTCTGATCGGGACGGCAGCCGGCGAACCTCTCGCGGGTGGACTCCTCAGATTCGAGGGGGCGCAGGGAGCGGTTCCAGTCGTGGTCCCGATACAGCCGGCGGTACCGGCGCTGGACGTCCTCCGTGCGCAGATCCCGAGAGCGGTGGCGCACCGGCTGGAGGCCGGCCAGGACGATTGGCTCGGCGAGTTCCGGCGGCTCTCCCTTCTATTCGTGGGAATCGGCGAGGCGAAGGACGTGGGCGATTTTGAACGCCTCCACTCTGCCGTACGGTCGATCCAGAGCGCGCTGGAGCGCTTCGGAGGGAGCATCTACAGCCTCGCCTCGGACGACAAGGGCACGGCTCTGATCGCCGCTTTCGGGCTTCCTCCGCTGGCTGTTCAGGACGCGGCGACCCGGGCCATCGGCGCGGCGCTGGAGATCCACCAAGCGCTGGCCGCCAAAGATCTGGCCTCCCCGATCGGGGTCACCACCGGGACGGTCTTCTGCGGAGCCTACGGGGGCGTCGAGCGGCGCCATTACGCCATCGTCGGCCCACCGATAAACCTTTCGGCGCGGCTCATGAAAGCGGCCGAGGGGAGCATCCTGTGCGACGCGGCAACTCACGACGCTGCCGGCGGACAGGTCGCCTTCGAAGCTTCGACTACGCTCTCGCTCAAGGGATTCGAGACGGATGTAGTCGCGTACCGGCCGACCACTCTGGCGACGCGGGCGCCGGTGAGGGCCACCGACCAGATCGTGGGACGCACGGCCGAGTTGCGCCGACTCGGCTCCGTCCTGGATTCGGCCGAGAGGCGTGAGGGCGGGACGCTCATCGTCGAGGGAGAGGCCGGACTGGGGAAGTCGACGCTGCTGGGCGCCTTCGTGCACGACGCAGATGAGCGCGGCGTGAGGGTGCTCGCAGGGGGCGGTGATTCTCTGCGCAGCAGCACCCTCTACTTCGGCTGGCGGTCGGTTCTGGAGGGCCTGCTGCCCAGCGACGTGGCGAACCGGCCGGCCGCTCTCCGGCAGGCGCTTGGGGAAGACGCAAGGCTGAACAGGTGGGCGCCGTTGCTGTCCGCCATCGTACCGGTCGGGCTGCCGGAGAACGATACCAGCCGGGAAATGACGGGTGAGACGCGGGCGGCGGGCGTCCAGGAGCTCGTCATCCGCCTGCTCGAGTGGGCGACCCAGCAGGAGCCGACGATCCTCCTGCTGGAAGACGCGCACTGGTTCGACTCGCCGTCCAACGCGTTGATCGACGCGGTGGCGCGTCGTGTGTCGAACCTGCAGATCGTGATCAGCATGCGACCGCCGACCGGCCCGCTGCCGCCGGAGCTCGCAGCGTTCGCCAATCAGGCGGGCGTCGAACGGCTGCGCCTGCGGCCTCTGGGCGAATCGGATGTCCAAGCTCTGGTCGCGCTCGCGCTGGGCGTGAAGCGCGTCCCACAGGAGCTGGTCGATTACGTCCTCCGCCAGGCCGAATGCCACCCGTTCCATTCCACGGAGCTGGTGCGAGCACTGCGCGATCGGGGCTTGCTCGAGATCTCGGGCGATGGATGCCGCGTCCACACCGAATCGGGACACCTGGAGGACATCGAGGCCCCAGCCAGCGTGCAGGAGATCGTGCTCACGCGCGTTGACGGATTGGACGCTCACCTTCAGCTCATCCTCAAGACGGCCAGCGTCATCGGCCGCGCGTTCACCGTGCCGATGCTGCGCGATGTCTATCCCGTCCGCGAAGCGCGCGCGCGCCTGGACGAAGGGCTGGCGCTGCTGGCGGACAGAGACCTCATCGCGCCGCTCGACGACGCCGCGGACGGCGGCGGGGCGTTCGAGTTCCGGCACGCGATCATTGAAGACGTGGTGTACGGCGCGCTGCTGTTCTCCCAGCGCCGACAACTGCACCGCGCCGTAGCCGAGTGGTACGAGCACCACGGCGGCCTGGTCGAGCGCGGGCGCGCGCCGCTGCTGGCGCACCATTGGGACCGCGCGGAGGTACGGGACCGCGCCCTCGGCTACCTGGAGGCCGCCGGCGTAGAGGCCGTCGAGGCGTTCTCCAATCGCGAGGCGGTGCGCTTCCTGTCTCGCGCGGTCGAGCTCGAGGCGGGCGGATCACTCGACGTAGAGCGCACGAGACGCGCGGAGTGGGAGCGCGGCTTGGCGGAGGCGCGCATCCGCCTGTCGCAGTTCCATAGGGCCCGAGGCCACCTGGAGCGCTCGCTGGCCCACTACGGCTTGAGAGTGCACCGCTCAGGCGTATCGCTCGGCGCGAGTCTGCTGTTTCACGTCGGAGTGCAAGCGACCCACCGACTGCTGCCATTCGTGCGCGTGGGCGGCAAGAGGATCCGCCAGCGACGGGCCCACGGCGCCATGGTCTACAAGCGCGTCGCGGAGGTGGCGTATTTCGACAACGACAAGCTTCGCCTCCTCCACGCCACGCTGGCAGCGCTCAACATGGCCGAAGATTGCGGCGCTGTGGCGGAGCAGGTGAACGGCTTCGGCTCCATAGCCATAGTGGCAGACCTGGGCGGCATGAGCGGGCTGGCGAGCCGGTACATGAGGCGCGCGCTGGAGGTCGCCGAGGCGTCTGGGCGCCCATCGATCATCGGGCGCGGCCACCTGCTCGCTCTCATCCGGGCGATCACCCGCGGGGACTGGGACGGCGCAGGGGCGTCGGCCGAGCGGAGTACGGAGATGTTCGCCGCTCTAGGCGACAGGTTCCGCTGGGAAACGTGCAAGGCCACCTACGGCTACGGCTTCTTGCTGCGCGGAGACTTCGAACGGGCGCAGGAGGTCTACGAGGAGGCCGCGCGATCCGCCCGCCACGGCGCACCCCAGGCCCAGACCTGGGCGCGGGTAGGCCAGCTCGCGGCCCAACTGAACGCGGGCGCCGCCACCGACTACGCGATCAGCGAGGTGGAGCGGCTTCTGCATGCGGAGGACCAGAGCAAGACAGACTTGCTGACCTGCAGCGGCATCCTGGCCAGGGCCTATCTGGAGCGCGGCGACAGCGAACGCGCCCTTGACGCGGCCATCCGCACGCTGGAGTGGCTGGGCGGCGAGCCGCCGGCGGTCTACTATCCGCTGTGGAGTATCGCCGGAGCCGCCGACGTGTTCTTCGCGCTGGCCGAGGCGGGCGACGACCGGGCGGGAGCGACCCCCTTCGCCTGGGACGGCGACGCCTCCGCAAGCGCGCGCGCTCTCTCCCGCCTGCTGCGCGCGCACGGGAAGATGTTCCCCATCTGCGTGCCCACTGCGCGCTACTACCAGGGCCGGCTGGAGGCGCTGCGCGGCCGGCCCGACCGGGCCGTGTCGCTGTGGCGCGAGGGCGCCGAGGCAGCCCAGGCCCTGGGCCTCACGTACGATCAGGCGTTGCTGGAGCGAACGGCATCGCCGCCGGAGCGTCCTCCAAAGGAGCGGTGATTCATGGCCAAGCAGCGCGTTGCGATTCTGGGGGGCGGGGTCGGATCATTGTCCACGGCCTGGGCCCTCACGGCCACTCCTGAGCTCCGGGAGGCATACGACGTAACCGTGTACTCGCTGGGGTGGCGTCTGGGAGGCAAGGGCGCGACCGGTCGCCGCCGGGAGGACGGGGGCCTGAGGGTGGAGGAGCACGGCCTGCACGTCTGGCTCGGGTTCTACGAGAACGCCTTCGCCGTGCTCCGCGAAGCATACGACGAAATGCGCGCGCGCGGCCTGGCGTCCGACAGCCCCTTTCAGAGTTGGCGGGATGCGTTGAAGGCCCAGTCCTTCACGCCCATCGGGCTGGGCGACGGGTCGACGTTCTGGGACTACGAGTGGCCGACCAACGCCGACGTGCCGGGCGAGGGCGGGGTGTTCCTGTCCCCGTGGGGAGCCATCACCGAGGCCGTCTCACTTCTGGAGCACCTGTTCAAGATGGTGCTGGAGGAGGAGGCGAAGGCGTGCCTCAAGTGGTTCGGGGGAAAGCTCCGCCACGACCCCATCGACATCGATCCGGAGGTGGGGCGGCGCTACCGGGAGGCGATGGAGAGGTGGCAGCCGACCCGCGAGGAGCACCAGTCCGTGCGCAAGCGAGAGCGGCACGCGCGCTTCGACCGCGTCCACCCGCATACGGCTCTCAAGAGGGCGCACCACTGGCTGCGCTCCTTCGAGGGCGACCACACGATGCACCCACACGAACACCTGCAGGGCGTTTCGCATCTGCTCGATGCGGCGACGGGTGCGCTGCGTCAGCACGTGGACGATCACCCCCGGCCCGCCTCTCCGCTGCACCTGCTGTGGGAGATGATGGAGATAGCGGCGGCCGTCTTCCGGGGCATCACCAACCCGAAATACGGCATCCTGAAGGACTGGGACCTGAACCGAATCGACGGCTACGAGTTGCTCGAGTGGCTGGTCGAGAACGGCGCGCCCGAGGTAGTGGGAGAGGTCATGGTCAAGCCGGGCATCACCGCCGCCCGGCAGCCGGCGCTGCGCGCTCTGTACGACCTGGCGTTCGCCTACGAAAAGACCAAGGACACGATGGTCGCCAACTTCGCGGCGGGAACGGCGCTGAGGGTGATGATCCGCACCGCCGCGACCTACAAGGAGGCGGTCCTGTTCGAGATGCAGTCGGGCATGGGCGAGGTGATCGTGTCGCCCATCTACCTCGTGCTCAAGGACCGGGGCGTGAAGTTCGAGTTGTTCAGAAAGGTGCGGCGCCTGGAGCTGTCCGAGGACAAGAACCTGATTCAGCGCGTTCATATGGACCGTCAGGTCGATTATGTGGACGGGTCGTACGACCCGATCTTCTACTCCGAGCAAGGCATCCCGTGCTGGCCCAGCGAGCCCTTCTGGGACCGGATCGTGGACGGCGCCGCCATGAAGGACGCCGAGGTCAACTGGGAGTCCAGCTGGAACCAGTGGCCGGCGGCGGGCGACGAGACGATCGAGCTCGGGCGGGACTTCGACGACGTGGTGCTGGGGATCTCGCTGGGCGTGTTCAAGAAGCTGAACGAGGACCCCTCGATGTGCCAGGAGCTGATGGACGCCAGTCCGGCGTTCGCGGCCATGACGGACGGGCTCGGACTGGTGCCGACCGAGGCCAACCAGCTCTGGATGACCCGAACCCTGAAGCGCCTGGGCTGGACGCACGCCAAGCCAGCGGCGGTGGGAGCCGTCGAACCGATCGACATATGGGCGGACATGAGCCAGGTGTTGGCGTACGAACAGTGGAGGCAGGGCGAAGGCCCGAAGTCTCTTCACTACCTGTGCGGCCCCCTCAACACGTGGGACTTCGCAGCACCTTCGGCGGACGCCGCGGTCCCGGACCGCGCGCTGCGGCAGGTGAGCGACCTGGTGGGCGGGTGGCTGGAGAGGAACGCCAAGGACATCTGGCCGGACGCGGTCACCGCCACCAGCGAGTTCGACTGGGATGTCCTCTTCGCCCCGGGCGCCACCGGACGCGCCAAGCTCGACGCGCAGTACCTGCGCGCCAACGTCGACCCAACTGAATGCTGCGTCACCTCGGTCAGGGGCAGCACCCGTGTCCGCCTGTGGGCACACGAGTCAGGCTTCGACAACCTGTATTTGAGCGGCGACTGGGCCAGGTCCGGCCTCAACACCGCCGGAGTTGAGTCGGCGATCATGGCTGGCCTCGAGGCCTCGAAGGCCATCTGCGGCCACCCTGAAACCATCGTGGGAGGGACCTTCATGCAGGGAAGCGGAGGCGTACCGGCGGGCGATCCCGGGAGCGCTGTGAGCGGCAGCGGGTTGCCCACCTATGTCACGACCTACGAGTACGGCGAGCAGGTCGCCCAGGTCCCTGGGCTCGTGTACGACGCCACCACCTACATGTTCGCGCTGGAATCGAGCGACCCAGCGGCCACGCAGAAGACCGTGGACCATTTCCTCAATGCCCCGGCGGACGGGGCGGTGCACTACCAGGTGCTGGGATCGCACGTCTTCATCTCGTTCCTGGCCGCGAAACTCACCTCCATCCCGCAGGCGATCGGCTGGATTCCGGACCACGAGGCGGCTCTCTGGGTGCCGCTCCTGGGGACGACCGGCCCCGACCGGAGCGACCCGCGGCTGGTCTGGTGGAACCCGTACCTGATCCTGGACAACGGCGTGGGCACGCTGACGGGCCGCGAGGTGTGGGGCTTCCGCAAGGAGATCGGCAGCGTCGCGATGCCCGCGCAGGATTCCGACCCGATGAGCTTCGTGGCCGAGACCCTCGTTTACGACCCCCTGGCGACTACCACCGAGGGCCGCCAGGAAGTGCTGATCGCGGTGGAACGTGAAGGGGAGCGAGGCACCTTGGACGTGGCCTGGCACGACATGAAGGCCGCCTGGCGGGAGGTGCGAGACCTCTGGGAGGCGCGCCAGGAACTCGAGAAGATGGGCGTAAGCGGCTTGAAGCTGCTGTGCAGCATCGTGGACGACCTGCTCCACCACCAGGTGGGCATCGTCAACCTCAAGCAGTTCCGCGACGCCGAGTACAGCGCCAAGGCCTGCTACCAGGCGATCATCGAGGGACCGTGCACGGTGAAGGAGTTCCGCGGAGCGGGGCCGCTCGCGGGAGAATTCCGGGTGACCATCCCGGAGTGGCAGAGCCACAGGATCGTGAGCGCGCTGGGACTGCCCGGCTCGGAGCTCACAGCCGAGTTCGGCTGGTGGGTGAAGATGGACTTCACCGCGGACCCGGGGAAGACGGTGTGGAGAGCGCCTCGAGCCTAGACGGCCACGCCTGGGCTACAGCAGCTCCCCCACCCCGTGGATTTTCTTCGGGTAGCCGCTGATAGCGCGCGCCGCCAGCATGCCCGACTCGATCGCGGCCTCGACAGAACCGGCGTTGAGCCGGGTCCTCGTCCAGTCTCCCGCGAGGAACAGGTTGGGGAAGCCGGAGTCGCCCGGGTGCAGTCGCAGCCGTGTCGTCTTCGGCACCGACAGCACGTAGCGCTCGGTGGGGTCGATGTTGGCACGGAAGTACTGGAACGCGAAGCGATCCTCGGTCACCTCGTTCCGCGGGTCGTACAGCGCACTCCAGTTCAGGTTGAAGCCGTTGCCCATCGCGGCGCGCGGCCACAGCACCGCGATGTTGTCCGATAGCCACGACGCCGATCCGTCAAAGACCCGATCCAACATCTCTCGGGGGAACGTGTGCGCGCCGGGGGGCGGAACCGCGGTACCGAGATCGAGAGGGCCGCAGAAGTAGTGGATTCCCTTCGGCTCGTCGCCCTCGGGCCAGTCCTCCATAGGGATCAAGTGGCTCATCACCGCCCAGCTCGCCGTGGGCTCTGCGAACGCCGTAGACACCACCGCTCCGTGGTCCCAGCCGAGGCCGTCCAGGCCCTCGTTCACCCACAACTGCAGCGCCTGCGTTGCCACGGTCCGGACGCCGTAGACCATGTTCTTCCAATCGTCGCTCGCCGTAATCAGATCGCCGGTGATGTCACTCAGCGCCGCCACGGAAATCCCGCATACGACGATGTCGAAGTCGTGGCCAACCTCCAACGTCTCGTGGCCGACCTCCTGCTGGCACCAGTGAGACTCGAGGGTGAGCCCCTGCGCGTCGAGCCTCGCCTTGATCGCAGCCCCGTCCTCGATGTGCTCCCAGTCGGGCTCGGACGGCCAGCATGGCAGGTGCCGGACGGGGATGAGCGTGCGGTAGCCGGGCAGGACGTCCACCTGCCGCGCTACCTCGATGGTCGCTACCCGGTTCTCGCCGGTCTCGGGATCCTTGTCGAGGCCGATGTCCGTGACCCGACGGAAGAACTCGAACTTCACTCCCCGTTGCTCGAGCACTTCGTAGAGGGGGGTGAAGATGGTGTCGCCCATGCCGGCGTTCATGCGCCACAGGGGCGCTCCCCGGCTGCCGAAGACCATGCCGATCACCACACGCAGGACCACACCCGCGGCCGCCGACGGGCGCTCGATGTCGCCGTCCTCGTAGGCGAAGCCGAGGTCGTAGAGAGCGCGGATCGGTGCCGCCTCGGTGTACTCGGGCCGGGCACCGTGCGACACCAGCCACGCGCGGAAGTCCACGTCGTCGATCTTCGCGTAGCCAGCGGCCCCGTGGGGAAGCACATCCTCGACGAACCCCTTGAACATCGCCCAGCCCAGGTTCAGCATGAGCCAGACCCGGCGCAGGTTGAGGTCCAGACCCTCGGTGGAGGCGGTCGAATCTTGCACGTGCTCGTGTCCGGCGGCGATGTGCCCCGCCACGGCCGCGCTCAGCGCCGCGGGGTCGGGGTCCGCGCCGGCCGATTCCAGGTGTTCTTTGATGCGCGACAGGGCGTCATGCCCCCGCGTTCCGTGAGCCGTGACCGGGTGTCGCTCGTGGTGGTGCAGGAGCAGGCGAACCATGCACTTCAGCAACTCGATCGCCGTTAGCGGCTTGCCCGGCACCCCGCACTCGATGCCCGTGAAGTCCAGCGTCCAGGGCTCCCACGTGGTGAGCCCGTCCACCTCCCGCTTCTCCATCAGGTTGATGAGGTTCTGCGCGGTGAAGGCATCCTTCCAGGTCTGGAACGGGTTGTCCGGGCTCTTGTCCCACTCCTCGTAGCAGGCCTGGATCGTGCTGAAGGCGTTCTCGTAGAAGCCCATCCACATATGCAGCCCGTGCTCCTGGATGCGCAGCCCGTAACCCGGCGTGACGTTCCGTCCGCTGGCCCCCTTGCCACCCAGACGCCACCCCTGCTGATAGACAGTTACGTCGAAGCGCTCGCGCAACTCGGGCGTGGCGGTCAGCTCGAACGCCGTCGCCATGGACCCGCACCCGCCGCCCAGGACCGCGACCCTGGCCTTCTGCCCGGGCGGCACCGCGGGGGGGCGCGTGGACTCGGGGCGATCCCCGACCAGGCCGAGCAGCCTGAGGATGCCGGCCGCGAGGCCGGCGAGGAACTGGACGAAACGGCGGATGGCGCTCAAGGCAAACCTCAGCGTCTGGTTCGACGGCGACCCCTCGTGGGCCGTGCCCGAAATCGTGCCTAGGCGTCCATACTATCGGTGAGCGCCTCCGATTGGCGACGTGCGTGCGACCCCGCCTCGCGCCCGGCGGCCGTGTCCACGATGACGATCTTCTGCCAGATCTTGTTGGACAGGTTCGAGGCGAGCACCTCCACGTCGTTGACCGCGTTCAGCACGACCGGGTCGTTCACGTGCTGCACGTGCAGAGCGGCGAGCTTGCTGCTCAACGACAGCAGCTCCGTGCAGTAGTCCAGGTAGCGGGCGAGCTTGAAACGACCCAGGCGGTGAGAGGGAGAGGACGGCGTAACCTGCTCTGGCGAGAGCAGATGCTCCGGATCCTTCGTTAGCTGATGCATGTCCACGATGTGGACGATGCTGCGCAGGCGGTGTAGCTCGCGCAGGGCCGCCTTGCGCTTGTGGCGCGTCTCGATGGTCAACAGGAAGTAGACAGCGAGCCCGAAGAAGATCAGATCCTGCGCCGCGGATTCGATCGACTGGAGAAGGTCTCCTACGCCTGCCACTTCGACGGATAGCTGGGTCCGCACGATGATGACCAGCGCGACGACGAGCGCGCCGATCGCTGCCAGCGCCGCGTAGACCGCCAGGCGAATCGGCCAGTGGGGCCGGCGCGCGCGCTGAAGCACCGACTCGGTCTCCTCGGCGATGCCGCGCAGGTCCCCCGCGACGCGACGCAGCCCCGACCCCGGAAACCGCTCCGCGATGCGGCGCTCCAGCCGCTCGAGCGTGTGCCGGATATGC
>JBDLIA010000030.1 GCA_039715185.1 Gemmatimonadota bacterium | reverse complement strand
GGTCCAGTGCCCGGACATCGACATCCGGAAGACGGCGGCGGCCGACACGGTCAGCGCCGGCGACACGATCAGCTTCACGATCGAGGTCTGGAACGACGGCCCGGGCGACGCCGACAACGTCACGCTGACCGACACGCTGCCGAACGGCGGGCTGAGCTGGTTCGAGGATCCGGCCAACGCCGACTGCTCGATCACGAGCGGCATCCTGACCTGTGACTTCGGCACGCTGATGGAGGACGACACGTCCTCGGTCACCGTCAGCGCGGAGACCGACACGGCCGACTGCGGCACGGTGACCAACACCGGCCACGCGGTCGCCGACAACGACACGTCGGTCATGGACATCGACTCGCTGGTCGTCCAGTGCCCCGGCGTGGGCTTCATCCTCCTCGACGAGGACGCGATCGACAACGGTCTGCCGCCGAACTTCTTCAACGCCCCGCAGGTCAACGACAACATTGCGGACATTGGCCTGCGCAAGCAGTTGAAGTTCTTCGCGCAGAACGTGGGGGACACGATCACGTTGTACAGCGGCGAGGTGGGCGACGAGGGCTGGTTCTCGCCTCAGACCATACCGGACTCCTGGGCGAACGCCGGGCCGACGGGGGATGGTCTCCGTAACTTCGTAGGTGATCCGACCAACCCGCCCAGCTACAGCGTGGGCCCGGGGCTGGGCACAGGCGCCGACCCTGAGATCCTGTTGGACGAGATTCCGGACGTGATTCCGTTGCGTGCGGACGGGCTCTACATGCTCATCGGGATGACGCTCTGCGCGGTCGTCTATGACAGCGACATCAGCATCAACTACGGGCCGATTCAGGGCAACCTGCAGGGCGCCAACCTCGGCACCGTGGCGTTCCTGGTGCTGGACGTGCGTACTCTGCTGGGCCTCTCCTCATCGACGCTGCCCGAGGTCGACATCCTGATCCTGGACGCCGATGTGGTGTGCAACAATACTTTGACGCTGAAGGAGGGCGTGCCGATTCCCGACACCTCGTCCGAGCCGTTCGATATCCTCGTGCCGCCTGACGAGAACCCTTGAAGGAAACCGCGTCGGCTGCTGTGGGGAGGTGACCTCGCAGCGGCCGGGGCGACAACTGGCTAGGTTGGATCACCCGGACCGGCGCTTCGGCGCCGGTCCGCTTCCATCATGGCGACGAAATGAATCGGGAGATCTTCTTGGCAAACCGCACCGCCACGTTCAACACCAATCACGGCTCCTTCAGCGTCGAGCTGTTCGAGGCCCGCGCTCCGAAGACGACGGGCAACTTCATCGACCTGATCGAAAAGGGCTTCTACGACGGGGTGATCTTCCACCGGATCATCGCGGGATTCATGCTTCAGGGAGGAGACCCCACCGGCACCGGACGGGGAGGCCCGGGCTACACCATCCCCGACGAGTTCCACCCTGAGCTGCGTCACGACGGCGCGGGAATCCTGTCGATGGCCAACGCGGGGCCGAACAGCGGCGGCTCGCAGTTCTTCATCACCCTCGCCGCGACCAACTGGCTGGACGGCAAACACGCGGTGTTCGGCAGAGTCGTCGAAGGCATGGACGTCATCGAGGCGATCGGAGGGGTGGCTACCGACCGGTCCGACAAGCCGTCCGAGCCGGTCGAGATCGAGTCAATCGAGCTGAGCGCCGCCTCCTAGCCGCCGCGCTGCTTTTCGGCCATCCGGGCATCCCCCCGCGCCCGCCGACCTCCGGCGCGGGGGGAAGGACTCTCGCCTTGTTGCGCGCCCGAGGCGCGGGCCCAACGTTGTGTCCGGGAGGACCCACGGCGTAGGGGGACGCCGACCCCGCCTCCATCCGCTCGGACGCGGATCGACTGAACGGCCAACACAATCCAACCCCGACGAGGGATCGATAATGCGCGCTTTGCGACTGGCGTTCGTGCTGCTCTTGGCTTTCGGTGAGCCCATCGCCGCGCAGCGGGCGCCGAGGCCCGTGCGTACCCACGGCAACGAGGTGGCCGCGGGAGTCGTGGCCGACGGCGTGCTCGACGTCGATCTGGTGATCGGCAAGGGGAACTGGAAGCCCGAGGCGGAAGACGGGATCGCGCTGACGGTCATGGCGTTCGGCGAGCGCGGCAGGGGGCTCAGCGTCCCCGGGCCCCTCCTGCGAGTCCCGGCGGGCACCGAGGTGCGCGCCAGGATTCGCAACAACGTGGGCGTCGCGGTGTTCGTGCACGGGCTCTTTGACCGATCCGTGGAGCCGCTCTCCGAGGCGCCCCCGCCCGTGCTCATCAGGCCCGGGAAGACCAGCGAGGTGCGCTTCCGGGCCGACGCTCCGGGCTCCTTCTCCTACTGGGCATCGACCAACATCATCGCCGAAGTGGGTGGCGATCGGGGCCATGACAACATGATGCTGGGCGCGTTGGTGATCGACGAGCCGGGCCCGACTCCCCCCGACCAGGTGTTCGTGATCGGCGTGTGGGAGGAGGCGCCGAACCGGACCGACCCCGACGCGGATCGGCGCCAGACCCTGGTGATCAACGGCAAATCATGGCCGCACACGGAGCGTCTGGTCTACACCGTAGGCGACACCATCCGCTGGCGCTGGATCAACGCCTCGGAGCGCGGGCACCCCATGCACCTGCACGGCTACTTCTTCCGCGTCGACGGCAAGGGCGACTTCGTGGCGAGCGAGACATTCGACCCCGCGATGCGCCGTCAGGCGGTGACCGAGCAGCTCGAGCCGGGCGAGTCCATGTACGTGACCTGGTCGCCCCCGGATCATCCCGGCAACTGGATCTTCCACTGCCACCTGAGCTACCACGTGAACGGCGCGCTGCGCCTCACCCCGGTGGCGGACGGAGAGCACGCTCCCCACATGGCCGGGCTGGCGCTGGGCATCGAGGTGCGCCCCGATCCGGATGATCCGGACGCCTATCGCTGGAGCACGGAGCGCACGCTACAGCTCCACGCGGAGACGATCGAGGATCAGTGGGAGGAGATGGACGGGCTCGCGTTCCGTCTGGCGGGCGATCGCGTGGAGCCGATGGAGTCGGCCACGATCCCGGGTCCGCCCTTGATACTGACGCGCGGGGAGGCGACCGCGGTCCAGGTCATCAATCACCTGGACGAGTCGACGAGTATCCACTGGCACGGCCTGGAACTCGAGAGCTACTCCGACGGCGTGCCCGATTGGAGCGGCACTGCGGGGCGGATCGCGCACCCGGTGGAGCCGGGCGACACCTTCGAGGCGCACCTGACGCTCAAGCGCCCCGGGACGTTCATCTACCACAGCCACCTGCGCGACATCCGCCAGCTCAGTCGGGGCATGTACGGCGCCATCCTGGTGCTCGAGCCGGGCGAGGAGTACGACCCCGCCACCGACCACCTCTTCGTCCTGGGGTGGGGCGGCGGCGACGCCCCGCCGACGTGGGAGCTGAACGGGTCGAGCGATCCGGAGGGGCGCGAAATCGCGGTGGGGGTGTCGCAGCGATTGCGCTTCGTGAACATCGCGCCGGCCGCGCCCAGGGAACTCCGCCTGCGCGATCCCGACGGCCAGCTCATGCAATGGCGACGCGTCGCCGAGGATGGCGCGGCTGTGGGCGCCGCCCGCGCCCACCCGGTACCCGCGGTGGGTGAAGTGGACGTGGGAGAGACGCTGGACGTCAGCTTCACCCCCGATCGTCCGGGCACCTACGTGCTGGAGGTTCCGCGCTGGCCGGGGCAGCCGCCGTTCCGCGTTGCGCTCACCGCGCGCTAGGAAGCCCATCTCGAGCCGGGCCCAGGGCGGGGCCCGGCCTCGCCTCACCTCGGGACCAACGCGATCGCTCGAAGCGGTCCCCCCGAGCCGCCTCCGATCTTCATCGGTAGCGCGACGACTATCGCTCCGGTCGAGGGCAATTCTGCCAGGTTCGTCAGATTCTCCAGCCCCGGTACGTTGCGCGCCATCGCGAGCTGGTGCACCTGGAAATCGGTGGACCGACCGTAGTCGATCGACCCGACGTCGGCGCCGAGCGCTGCGACGCCTCGCTCCTCCACCAGTTTGCGTGCGGCGTCCACACCGAAGCTCGGGAAGTGCAGGTTGGACGCGTCGCCCGGCGTGTCGTCGCCCAGGTAGGCCGCCGCGTCCGGCCAGCGCGCGTCCCACCCCGTCCTGAGCAGCACGATGGAACCCTCCGCGATGACGCCATGCTCGGCCTCGAACGCCGCCACGTCCTGCGCCGACAGCAGGTAGTCGGGGTCCGCCGCGGCGCGCTCGGTCACGTCGATCACCACCGCCGGGGCGACGAGCCGCTCCAGCGGCACCTCGTCCGTGGCGTGCCCGTTGCGCGCGAAGTGGAGGGGCGCGTCGAGGTGCGTGCCGCCGTGCTCGGGGGTCGCGAACGTGAACGCCGAATAGAAGAAACCACCCGGCCCGTCGCCGTACGCCAGCGTATCGAGCTCGAAGCGCGTCGGCGACGTAGGCCAGAACACGGTGCTCTCGTCGAAAGTATGGGTCAGGTCGACCAGCCTGACGAGCTCGGGGTCGATCAGTCCGGCTATGCCGCCGGCTTCCACAGGGGGTGAATCCGCCGCGGCGTCTACCGCCCCTCCGGGCTCGCCCGGCCCCGCGCAGCCGCCCAACGCGAGGCCGCACAGCAGACCGAGGGCAGCGCGCGGCATCCTCGCTCTGCGCCGTGGTAGGGATGCGTGTTTCCGCAGACTCTTCAGCAGCACGGTCGCGCTCCTCTCCCCATGTCGATCCTCCGCCGACGGATACGGGATCAGGGTCCTCGCAGTCGTCGCACGGTCCGCAACGTCGATAGTACCGCTTTCGCGACGGTGCCGTGTCCGACGCCGGCCGGTGCGGCCAGCGGGTGTCCGGTCTGCGCGGCGATGGTCTGCGACTCGGTGAATTGAAGGAGCCCCTCGTCCCCGTGCCTGCGCCCCACGCCCGACGCACCCATGCCGCCCATGGGGGCGTCCACCGAACCCCAGGCGGCGGCGTATCCTTCGTTGAGGTTCACCGTGCCGGCGCGCACGCGCGCGGCGAACCGACGCCCTCGCGCCAGGTCGCGCGTCCAGACGCTCGCGTTGAAGCCGTAGCTGCCCTCGTTCGTCCGCGCGAGCGCCTCGGCTTCGTCGGCCACCGGGTACAGCGCCGCCACCGGCCCGAAGGTCTCCTCGTGCCTGGCCGCTGCCCCTTCGGGCACGCGCTCGAGGACGGTCGGCTCGTGGAAGAACGGGCCCAGGTCTGGCCGGCGGCGTCCCCCCACCAGGACCCCCGCCCCGCGGGACGTGGCGTCCTCGACGTGCGCCCGGGTCTTGTCGAGCTGGGTGGCGGACAGGAGCGAGCCGACGTCGGCCTCGTAGTCGAGGCCCGGCCGGACGACCAGATTCGGCACGGCGCCGGCGAGCGCCCTCCGCATATCGTCGTACAGCGCACGGTGGACGTAGATGCGCTCCAGGGAGATGCAAAGCTGGCCGGCGTTGGCGAAGCAGCCGCGCAGCGCCCCGTGGACGGCGCGATCCAGGTCCGCGTCCTCCAGCACGACCATGGCGTTTTTGCCGCCCAGCTCGAGCGTCATGCCGATCAGCCTGCCGGCGGCGCGACGGGCCACCTCGCGGCCCGTGGCGGTGCTGCCCGTGAACATCAAGAAGTCCGCCGCGTCGACGACGGCGCCGCCCGCCACCGGGCCGTCACCCGGCGTCACTTGGAAGATGTCCCGCGGCACCCCGGCCTCGCGCATCGCCTCGGCGATCCACAGCGCGCTGAGGGTGGTCTGCGGGTCTGGCTTGACCACCACCGCGTTGCCCGCGATCAGCGCCGGCGCGGCGTCGGTGGCGGCGAGCGTGAGGGGGTAGTTCCACGGCGCTATCACTCCGACCACGCCGTGGGGCCGGCGCAGCTCCCACACCCGGGTCAGGAAGGGGATCAGCCCCGCGCGCCTGCGTGGCCGCAACAGGTGCGCGCCCTTGCGGGCGTAGTGGCGGGTCACGACGGCTATGTCGGCGAGTTCCTCGAAGGCGTCCCGCCGGGCCTTGCCCGTCTCGAGCTGTACCAGGTCCAGCGCCTCTTCATTGCGTTCCAGCACCAGGTCGTGGAAGGCCAGCAGACGCCGCGCTCTCTCCTCCACGGGCACACGCGCCCAGGCGGCTTGCGCGACCCTGCCCCGTCGCACCGCTTCTCGCACCCCGGCCGCGCCGTTCAGCGGCAGGTCGACGAGTCGTGCCTCCGTCCAGGGGAGCCGCACCTCGCGGAACTCGGCGGCGTCGGTTGAGGCTTGGGCCAGCAGGTCGGACAGGCGCCCATCGTCCAGCCGGGACGCGGCAAGATAGTCGGGCGAGCGGCGCGACGTGCTCACGTCGGACGTAGCTGGGCCGGGAGCGCGGATCGGATCGCCGGCGCGCGCCTCTTCGCTCATAGTGGCCCCGTGGAGAAGATCGGCACACCTGCCGTCGATGCGCCGTGTGCGGTACGTTTCGGGGCGGACCATAGCGGCGGTCGTCGTGCCGCTGCAAATTCCCGGTTCACTGATTGATCATGTGCTGTCTGCGTTCCTGGAGGCGGTCGATCCTCGGCGCGGCGGCGTGGACATAGAATGACCCAGACCTGGTTCTGGATCGCCTTCGCGGTGATCCTGCTCGCGATGCTGGCGCTGGATCTCGGAGTCGTCCACAAACGGGCGCACGCCGTATCGCTGCGCGAGGCGGCGGTGTGGAGCGCCATCTGGGTCACGCTGTCGCTGTTGTTCGGGCTGGGCGTGTGGATCTTCATGGGCCCCACCAAGGGGCTCGAGTTCTACACGGGCTACCTGATCGAGAAGGCGTTGTCGGTCGACAACATCTTCGTCTTCGTCCTGATCTTCTCCTATTTCCGCGTTCCCGCCGAGCTGCAGCACAGGGTGCTCTTCTGGGGCGTGCTGGGTGCCCTGGGGATGAGGGGCGTGTTCATCTGGGCGGGGGTGCTGCTGCTCGAGCAGTTCCACTGGGTCCTCTACGCCTTCGGGGCGTTTCTCGTCTGGACCGGCATCAGGATGGTGCGCACGCGGCCCCACATCGACCCCGCGCACAACCCCGTGCTCAAGCTCCTGCAGCGCGTGCTGCCCGTCACCAAGTCCTATCACGGCAAGCGGTTCTGTGTCCCCAGGCCGGACGGCGAGAACGGTCGCATGGCGTACTACGCCACGCCGCTTCTGATCGTGCTCGTGTTGGTCGAGACCACCGATCTGATCTTCGCGCTGGACTCCATCCCGGCGGTGTTCGCCATAACGCGAGATCCGTTCATCGTGTACACGTCCAACATCCTTGCCGTGGTGGGTCTGCGCGCCCTGTACTTCCTTCTGGCCGGGGTGATCGAGCGTTTCCACTACCTGAAGTACGGCCTGGCGGCGGTGCTGGTCTTCGTAGGGACGAAGATGCTCACCGAAGACGTGGTGCACGTGCCGATCGCGTTCTCGCTGGGCATGGTGGGAGCCCTGCTGTCGGCGTCCGTGTTGATCTCGCTGCGGAGGCCGGTGCCGACCGCGCTGCCGGTGGGGCCGCGTCTTTCGCGCAAGCGACCCGATGCGCCGCCCGTGCCGGCATCTCTGGATGAGCTGGTGCCCGGCGAGATCGGCGCTCGCGAAACCGCGTTCACCGCCGAGGAGACTCCGCCCGACGGCTCGGCGCAGGCGGAAACCCGGTCGCCCACCTAGGCGCGCCCGGTGCTCACGCGCCCGCCCGACCCGGCAGGTCGCTGCGCCAGAGGCTGTGTCGAACCCGTACCAGCAGGGCGCCGGCGGCAAGCGCGAGCCCGATGGAAAGCCCTATCCACACACCCGCCGGGCCGACCCCGAGCGGGAAGGCGAGCAGCCACCCCACGGGCGCGCCGACTCCCCAGTACGAGAACGCGGCGATCAGCATGGGGATGCGCGTGTCCGCAACGCCCCTCAGCACGCACATGCCGGCCACCTGGGCGCCGTCGAACACCTGGAACAGCGCTGCTACCAGGAGCAATCCCGTCGCGATCCCGACGACCTCGGGGTCCTCCGTGTACAGCCCTACCAGCCAGTCGGGCAGGGTCAGGAAGGCGGCGGCGAACACCGCCATGAAGCCGATCGCGAGCAGGTAGGTGGACGCGGCCGCCAGGCGCACGCGGTGGTCGCGCCGAGCGCCGACGTGTTGCCCAACCCGGATGGTACCCGCCAGGCTCGTGCCGAGCGCCACCATGAACGTGGTGGCGGCGAGGTTGATGGTGACCTGGTGCGCCGCCAGGGCCGAGGCGCCGAACCATCCCATCATCAACGCCGCGAAGCTGAACACGCCGACCTCGAGACCGATCTGGCCTCCGATCGGCGCGCCGATGCGGGCGATGTGCGCCATGCGGCGGAGCCGAGGCCGGTGGCTCACGTCGGCGAAGGGGCGCAGTCCCGGGTGGCGCGCGAGGTAGACGCCCATGGCGACCAGCAGCGCGCCCCGCACAGCCGACGTCGCCCAGGCGCTGCCGAGTGCTCCCATGGCGGGAATCACATCGGCCACGCCGTAGATCAGCGCCCAGTCCGCCAGCACGTTCAGCCCCAGGCCGGACAGCAGGAATACCATCGACGGCTTGGTGAACCCAAGGCCTTCAATGAACTGGCGCAACGCAGTGAACAGCATGAGGGGCACTATGCCCGGCGCGAGCGCGACCAGGTAACTGCCCGCCAGATCCGCCACGGCTGGCTCCTGACCCAGCAGACGCGCCAGCCAGGGACCGAACAGGGATACGACGACCAGCGGGATGGAGACGAGGAAGGCCAGCCAGAGGCCCTGCACCAGCACGCGCCTGGCTTCGGGCCGATCGCCCGCGCCTTCCGCCTGGCTCACCAGCGGCGTCATGCCCAGGACGATCCCGGTCCCGACCATGATCAGGAAGACGTGGACGGCGACCGCGGCCGCCATGGAGGCAAGCGGCACGGGGCCCAGCGGGGCGACCATCAGCGTATCGACGGTGGTCATGCCGATGGTGGCCACGTGCGATATGACGAGCGGGCCGGCGAGCCGCAGGAGTCCGCCGGCTTCCTCCCAGAAATCAGCTTTCACGAGCTCAGGTAATGCGATCCAGCACGGAGAGCGTGGCGTCGGCAACGACGCCGAAGACGATGTGACTGGCCAGGCCGCGGGTGTCCGCGTTCCACGGGAACGCGGAGGGCGGCGCGCGCAATCCGAGTGCGCTGACCAGGCCCTCGTCGATCAACACGAAGAACGACGACCCGAAACCCATTCGCTGCCTGCGATTCAGGAGGGGCACGCGCGGCCGGATCACTCCATAGACGGCCCCCGCCCCCACCCCGAGACCCCAGCGAAGCGGGCTGGAGTCACGACGCGTGACGGCCCCAGAGGGCGCCTCCGAGCTTTCCTGACCGGTGTCGACGGCCTGGCCGCTCGCCGGCTTCGCAGAGCCACCTTCGCCGACCGCGAAGCGGCGAATCGCCGAGGCCAGCTCGCCGCGGCCTTCGATCACGTCGGCCGCGCGGTCGACGGCCCATGTGGCGACCGCTCCGGCGATCGCACCGCGGACCAGATCCGTGGCCATCCTGCTGCGTCTACTCATCACGACTCCGCGACGTGGTCACTGCGTCGCCATGCGGTCCAGGAATGCGCGCTCGTCCGTGCTCAGGCTCGCCGGCCCCGACTCACGAAGCTTCTCGAACAGGCGGTCGACCTCGGCGCGGTTGATCTCGTGCAATGCTTCTATCTCGATGCCGTCCCAGCGGTTCGTGTCACCGCGTACGTCCTCCGCGAAACGTTGAAGGCGGGCGACCCGCGATTCCTTGACCATGGAGCGCTTGCGGCGTCGCCAGCGAAGGTACCCCCACCCGCCGACCAGTCCCCCCAGGTGCGCGAAATGGGCGACCCCGTCCTGCGCCCCCGAGAAGCCGCCGAACAGCGAGATGCCGATGTAGGCCACCACGAGTACCATCGCGGGGACCGGAATCACGAAGTAGAGATAGATCGGCTGCCTCGGCCAAAAAAGGGCGTACCCGATGATGACGCCCAGCACCGCCCCGGAGGCGCCCACCACCGCCGCGTACGGCGCGAAGACGAGCGAGAAGCCGGCCGCGACCAGTCCGCTAATGAAGTACAAGCGCGCGAAGTCTCTACTTCCCAGGCGCATCTCCAGGCGGGGGCCGAAGAAGAAGATGCCGATCATGTTGAATACCAGGTGGGGCACGCCCGCGTGCAGGAACATGTACGTGAACGGCGTCCACGGCTCGCGCAGGACCTCGCGCGGGAATAACGCGAACCAGCGCATCACCTGCGGACCATACATTTCCGTCAGCACGAAAACCGCTATGTTCGCCAACAATAGTCGGCCAACCCACTTCGTCATCGCATGCTCGTTGATGGGGCAGGGGAGGTTCATCCCGCGCCCGGAGGACGCCCGGACGCGCCCGGAAGATCCCCCCTCGCCGCGCACGGTCGCAACCCCGATTGGCGGTTCACCCGTCAAAGACGGAGCGGCCGACCAGCTCGGAGGCGTACGGTCGACAATAACACCCCACGGGAGGGCAGTGAATCGATGAAGATGTTCGGGAGAGCCCCACTGGGGGTCGCCCTCGGGATCTTTCTGGCCAGTCCGTCGGTCGGGCAGCAGCAAGAGGCGGTCGCTCCTCCGATCGGCGACCAGGTGCTCGACGTGATCGGCACTGCGGATTGGCACCGGGCCCACTGGGGCATCGACGTGCGCGACGCCGCGACCGGCGAGCGCGTGCTCGGGCACAACGCGGAGCGACTGTTCGTCCCGGCTTCGAACCTGAAGCTCGTCGTCGCGGCGGCGGCGGCTCACCTTCTGGGCGGGGATTTCCGGTACTCGACCGAGTTCTTCCGGACCGGCCCCCTGAACGGCGAGACCATCGAGGGCGACGTGGTCGTCTACGGCACCGGCGACCCCAATCTATCGGGACGCTTCGACCGGCCCATGACCGCGGACCTGGCAGCCTTCGCGGACTCTCTGCTGGAGAGGGGAGTGCGCCGCGTCGATGGGGGCATCGTCGCCGACGTTTCGCACTGGGACCACGAGCCGCTCCACACCGACTGGGAGCACTACGACATGCGCTGGTGGTACGCGGCCCCGACCGGTCCCCTGGGATTCAACGACAACGCCATCGACTTCACGATCCGGCCGGGCGCGCCCGGCGGGCCGGCACGCGTGTCGTGGAAGCCCGACACGGACTCGTTCGTGTTCCTGAACGAGACGCGCACCAGCGCCGCCGGCGGCGACGCGACCTGGGACTTCGACAGGGTCCCCGGAACGGACACGATCTTCGCGTACGGAGAGATGCCGGCCGACGCGAGGGCCAAGACCGAGCACTTCTCGGTGCGCGATCCGGCCCTCTTTTTCGGCATGATGCTTGGCCAGGTTCTGGCGGAGCGAGGGATCGAGGTCGTCCGACCGGGCGTCGCGGTGATCCGGGACCGGCTCGACAGCGCCGGCGCGGAGCGCGAGCCGCTGTTCACATACTGGTCGCGGCCCCTTGCGGACGTTCTCGGTCCCATCCTCCGGCGCAGCCAGAACTGGTTCGCCGAACAACTGCTGAAGACGCTGGGTCGCGAAATACGCGAGGAGGGGAGCTGGGAAGCCGGACTGGAGGTCGTCGAGACCTATCTGCGAGAAGACGTCGGTCTCGATTCCCTGGACTTCAGCCTCAGAGATGCGTCCGGCCTCGCTGCCGGCAATCTGATCACGCCGGCGGCGCTGGCGGAGATTCTCGTGCACCTCCACGGGACCGAGGCCGGCGAGCTGGTGTGGGACGCTCTGCCAGCGTCGGCCGAGGCGGGCGGGTCTCTGCGCGCCCGGTTCCTGGAGCTGCCTGGGAGAGTACGCGCCAAGACGGGCCACATTCGCAACGTCGACTCGCTGACCGGCTTCGTCCGCGCTGCCTCCGGACGCCTGCTGGCGTTCAGCGTGATCGTCAACGGCACACCCGCGACTTCGGCCGCGACCAGTGACGCGATCGACCAGGTCGTGCGCATCGTGGCCAAGATGTAGGCGCGTCCGAAAACTTTTTCCCGCGTCCGGTGGGAGCGGTGACAGGGTCGAAAAAAAGGCCCCGCGTCCTTTGACGCGGGGCCTTTCCCACCGGTTGCGGTCGAGGCTGTCAGGGGGCTAGCCGGAAGCGGAATCCGCCCTGGAAACCTTCGGCGTCTTCGCGGACGCTGAAGAGCCGGTCGGCCGCCTTGACGACGGCCGTCTCGCCGTTCACGACCACGCGCCCCGACGTCAGGCTGGCGGGCAAGCCGACTTCGACATTGGACACGCCCGGTGCCACTACCGTGGCGCTTCCCGGACCCGCGCGATACGTCACTCCGGTCGCTCCGTCGCCGATCCGTACTTCGCCCACGTTGCCCGAGTCCAGGCGCACGGTGACCAGCGTGCCCGGCGCGAGGTCTTCCAGCAGCACTTCCAGCGTCCCGGCGCGGGGCTGCACGGTAAACAACGCCTCTCCGCTCGGCTCGGGCGGCGCGGGGACGAGCTCAACCGGTTCGGCCGGAGCTTCCGTGACGCCGCGGACAGCGCGCACGGCGTCGCCGATCCAGCCGGTGGTGGCCTCGAGAACCGCCGCGGAGCCCGCCAGCAGAACCACGAGGCCGGCGGCGCGCGCGAACGCTCGGGCCGCGGGCACGCGCCTGCGCACGAATGCGGGATGCGGAGCCTCGCGGTCCACGGCCTCGGTCAGCGTCTGGCCGTGAACCATGGCGCTGAGATGCCCCGCCGCGGCGCGTAACTCCTCCAGCGAGCGGGCGCACACCGAGCATGCAAGGACGTGCGCGGCAACGGAAGCACGGTCGGCTTCCGCTAGCTCGCCATCCAGGTACGCCTGGAGCAGGCCTTCGTCAGGAAGATGCGTCGTTTCCATTCTCATTTCTGTATTCGACCGCGAATCGCCTCAGAGCTCGGGCAATCAACGTGCCGACCGAACTCGCCGCGACATCGATCGTGGCTGCGATCTCCCTGTAGGAGAACCCTTCTTCACGCAGCAGCAGGATCTTGCGATCCCTCTCGGGCAACCGATCCAGCACTCCCCGCACCCGGTCCACCGCTTCGCGGCGTTCGGTCAGTTCGTCCGGTCGCGCCGGCTGACTGCTGAGTTGTTCCACTTTCGGCCCCAAACGGCGCCGCGTTTCCGCCCGGCGTGCCCCGTCGCGCACGTAGTTGGTGGCGACGGTAAAGAGCCACGGCTTCGCCTCGTTTTCAGGCAGATCGCGCCGCAGCAAACTCAGAAAGGCCTCCTGAGTCGCATCCTCCGCCGTATCGACGTCACCGGTAAGTCGACACACGTAGCGGAACAGCGCGGCGTAGTGCCGCCGGTAAATCTCGTCGAAATTCAATTAGCCGGTGATCCCGCCGATCTGCCTGGTTGAAACGCGGAACGAAGCTCGTTTGTGACAGGGGGCACGCCGCTCAGAAGGCCCAGCGAACGCCAACGATGGGCAGAAACTTCGTGGCATCGGCGTCGGCTGATGACGGGTCGTTCGGGTCGACCTGGATGAACATCGCCTCTCGCTGGTCGAGGCCGTTCAGCACCCGGATGTACACGGTGAGTTCGGAGGGCTGCACCGGATCGCTGCCCGTCCAGGTCCGCGCGAACTCTCCTTCCAGCCGCAGGTAGGAGCCGGCGGCCAACTCACGGGCGCCCGGTACGGATCCGTCTTCCGTTTCGGGGCCGGGCGTCGTGGAGAAGCTGAGCGATGGCGCGGCCTGCTCCTGCGGAGGCTCGACCGGTCCGCTCGGTATGGCGGTGAAGGGCAGGCCGGCCGCGTAGGTGGACCTGAACTTCAGCGACGTGGCTCCCAGGCTCATTCCGAGTGTGGCGTCGACCAACTCGCGCCCAGCGAAGACGCTGCGCGCGAAACGAGGATCGCCGCTCGACCAGACCCAGCCGCGCGTGTATCCCACCGAGGCCTCGAGGATCGATCCCGACCGGACCATCACCAACTCGAGGCCCGTGGTCTCCACGTCCGAGCCGAGGTCCTTGGCGGGGGTGTCGAAGTCCTTGTAGAACCCCTCCACTCCCAGCCGGAACCCGTTCCCGAGGAGTCGCTCGAGCTTGGCGACGAAGTGCGTGGCGCCGGCCACATCGAGCAGGCTTCCTTGTGGCGGCTCCGGCTCCCGCTGCTCGAGCGCCGCGGCGATATCGATGAGCTCTTCGGCGCTCGGGAAGTTCTGGGCGTTCTGCACGAACTGGTGGTAGCGGCCGACGCCGACCGTAACGACCGCCGCCGGCGTCGCGCGCCAGCGCACGGAGGCACGCGGAGCCAGGCGCAGATCGAAGCCGTCGCGCTCGCTGGTAGCGAAGCCGCTCGTCCGTATTCCTCCCGACAAAAGTACCGCCGGGGAGACTACGAACTGCGCCGAAGCGTACCCGCCCACGGCGTCGCCGCGTACATCGACGGAGGTGGAAACAGGAAGCTGCAGCTCGGCCAGGAAGCTGGTCGCTTCGTGTCGGAGCCTGGTTCGATCGAAGGCCAGTCCGAACTCCATCCGGAAGGGGCCGCGATCGTGCGTGACATCGGCGGCGAGGCGCCGGCGCTCGTTGGTTCCTTCGAGCACGGCCGGGCGCGGCCCGGCGACCGGTAGGCGCGTCTTGAAGTCGCCGTACGCGGCGGTGATCACCGCGCTGCCGTCGCCAACGTCCTTCTCGACTCGGATAGATCCGGCCAGGTTGCCCCAATGGACCGGGTCGTCACCGAGAATGGCCTCCCCGAGGTCCACGCTTTCGCGGTTCCAGTATCCGGACACCGACAATTCACCATCGTCGCCGAGCGCCCGATCGACCCGCCCGAACGCCTCTCCATAACCGGAAGGCAGCCGCTTGGCACCAAACGCGTCCGCGCCCAGCCCGTGTACTCCACGTCCGGCCAGGAGCACGTTGGTCTCGCCCGCCGGCGTGCCTTCGAATACGACGCTCGCTACCGCCAGATCGATCGCCCCTTCGCTCCTCAGGGCACCGCTGCGGCCCGAGCGCGTCTCGAGATCGAGGATATAGGAAACCCCGCCATCATAGCGGGGCGATGCGCCGCCGCTGCGAACGCGGCCCTCGCTGAGTAGCCCGGGAAAGAACGGGTCGGCCATCCCCCCGAGATGCACGGGCGCGTACACGGGCGCGCCATCGAGATAGACCGCGCGCAAGTCCGCCGCCGCGCCTCGCACGAACAGCACATCCGAGGCATCGGGTGGTTCGGCTCCGCCGCCCCGCAGGGCATCGACCAGCCCCAACTCGGCCATCCCCGGAGCTCCCAACGCACCGACCCTGCTGCCGACCATCGACTCGTCGACGGAAAGAGAGGGGTCCGGCAGCGTGTCCGGCGCCAGTCCAAGCCTGCGGCGAGATACGCGCAGCGTATCCAGGGGGACCGGCCTCATCTCCAGCGCGAACTCGAGGTTCACCGTGGAGCGCGGAGCCACCGTTATGGCCACCTCGAGAGGAACGTGGTCGAGGTGGAACGCGCGCACCGTGCGCAAGCCGACGGGCACCGCGCCGAGCACGTAGTTACCGTTCAGGTCGGTAACGGCGACGAGTTCTTCCGCGCCGACGATTTCCACCAACGCGGTGGCGACGGGAAGGCCCGTCTGCTCGCTTACGACGCGCCCTCGGATCGTTCCGAGATTGAGGTCGTTGAGGGCGATCTGAGCGTACGTCTCTCCAGGCCCCTGCTGGAAGGCAGCGGCGACGATAAGCGCAGAGGAGAGAAAGGCGCCCAATGGCTGGTCCTGTCGGAGTGGTTTACAGTATCAAAACATGCGCGAAGGCTCGAATCGGCGCCAGCCTCTTCGAGATACGCGCGCGTGTGGAGGCAAACGCCCGCGCGCTCGGAATCGTTCCCCCCGGGCAGGCACGTCCGGCGGGCGCAGAGAACGGCTTCGGGGAGCGCTGGTCCAGTTGGAGAACCGCTCCGCGGCGCTGGGGAACAGACTGCGCGAGGGGCTCCGGGCGATTTCGGGATTCCGCCTGTACGGGCCCAGCGACCCTCCCCGCACGCCGACGGTTTCGTTCTCGGTGGGGTCGCGGGTCGCCGAGGACGTGGCCAGCCGGCTATCCGACGAGTGGGGCCTGTTCCTCAGCCACGGAGACTTCTACGCTCCGACCGTCGTCGAACGCTACGGCGCGCCGCCGGGCGGATTCGATGCGCGCCGGCTGCGCCTGCTACACGACAGCCGCCGAAGTGGATCGCCTGCTTGAGGCGGTTGAGAGCCTGGCGGCCACGTGACGCTTGCCGTGAGCGGGCCGAGGCGCCCATCCTCACGGTTCATGCGCTACCCCGGCATCGGCCCACGAGCGAACGGACGCACGCAGGGATGCCCACGCCAAGAATCGAAAGCAGTCTCATCCGGCCGCGCGCCTCTGGACGTGCCCGGTGAATCGCCCCCGTCCCCCTACAGGGAGGATCAGCGGACGTTCTCTGGACAGGTTTCTGTCCGATCCGGTAAACCAGCTCCAGTTGTCGCTGTTCGTACTCGTGATGCTGGTCGTTTTCGGGTCGCTGGGCTACATCCTGATCGAGCGGATGAGCCCCGTCGAGGCGCTGTACATGACGGTGATCACCTTGAGTACGGTGGGCTTCCAGGAGGTGCGGCCGCTCAGCACCGCGGGGATGATATTCACCGTCGGCTTGATCATGCTCGGGCTGCTGCTCGTAACCTGGGCGGTGCGCAACGCGGCGGAGATCGCGCTCGGGCACAACCTCTTCTACTCGGTACGGCGACGTCGCATGAAGGAACGCATCGCGCAGGCGCGTGACCACTATCTGGTGTGCGGATACGGTGCCCTCGGCCGGCAGATCGTGCGCGAGCTGACGGCTCGCGGCGAGCAGTTCGTCGTGGTCGAGAGCGCCGAGGCACTCGAGGAAGAGTTACTCGAGTCGCACGTCCCCGTCATCCTCGGAGACGCCACCCACGACGAAACGCTGCTGGATGCGGGCGTCGAGCGCGCTAGGGGCGTGGTGGCCGCTCTGGGAACCGACGCGGACAACGTGCTGACCGTGCTGACCGCGCGGGAGCTGAATCCCGGGCTGCTGATCGTGGCCCGTGCCGCTTCGGACACTTCGGAGAGCAAGCTGCGCCGGGCGGGGGCCGACCGCATTGTCACCCCCGATACGATCGGCGGGCACAGGCTCGCCATAGCGCTCGTGCGGCCGGCCGTGCACGACTTCATGAGCCGCATCTTCCACGTGGGCGATGAACTCGACGTGGACGTGGGGCAGGTGACCGTGCAAGCCGGCTCCGTGCTCGAGGGCCAGACCCTCAGTACCTGCGATCTGCGGAGTCAGTGGAACGTCACCATTCTGGCGATCGAGATGCCCGACAAGAAGTTCATCCTTACCCCCCCCGCGGGTCATCGGCTCACCGAGGGGGAGACGCTGATAGTGATCGGGCCGGCGGAATCCATCTACATGCTCGAGGCGCAGTACGCGCTCGCCGCCAGCGCCTGACGGTGGCCGTGAAGAAATGACCGAGCGCCCCCGTACTCCATCCGAATCGCCCTATGCGGTGAACACGGAGCCAGCGGTGGAGCGCGAACTGATCCTCAAGTGCCGAAGCGGCGACACCCGCTTCTTCGAACCGCTCGTGCGAGCGTACGAGCCGGCCGCCCTTCGCGTGGCCACGGGGATCCTCGGACACCCGGACGAGGCCCGCGATGGCGTCCAGGAGGCGTTCATCAAGGCCTGGCAGGCGCTGCCTCGTTTCGACGTGAAACGTCGCTTCGGGCCCTGGTTCTTCCAGATCCTCCGCAATCACTGCCGGGACATGATTCGCGGTCGCCGATCGCGCTCCAACTACGAGGTGAAGGACGAGCGGCTGGAGGCGCGCCCGGCGGGCGAGCGGGCGAGTCCGGAGCGGGACCGCCAGCGGGCGGCGACCCGCGAAGTGATCAGGCGGGCTCTCGACGATCTCGGCGAGGAGCACCGCGACATACTGATCCTCAAGGAAATCCAGGGATTTCGCTACGCCGAGATCGCCGAGATCCTGGAAATCCCGGAAGGCACCGTCGCGAGTCGGCTGTACCACGCGCGGCGTGCCCTCAAGGACGCGCTGGTGGAGCTCGGCGCGGACGAAATGTAGGAGAAGGCCCAGGTATGGAGCATGTGACGCACGAGGAGCTGATGCGGTGGCTAGACGAAGAGCTGCCGCTGGAGCGGGCCGCCGCGCTGGCGGAGCACATGGAGCGGTGCACGGAATGCCGTCGCGAGCGCGTGGTGTTCGAGACTCTTGGCGGCGAGCTGCGCATGGCGGTGGACGCGCCCTCGCCGGGTCAAGCTTGGCCGGGCGTGCAGAAGCGTATCTCCCGACCGATCGGCTGGGGGCTCTTCGTGGTCGGGCTCGCGGTGTGGGTCGTGTACGGGGTGGTCAGCTACGCGCTGTCGCCGATCGCCCTGTGGGAGAAGCTCGCCAGCGGCGGCATAGCCATCGGTCTGGCGATGCTGTTGGGAAGCGTCCTGCGCGAACACTATCTCGCGTGGCGCAAGGACCCCTACAGACACGTGCAACGATGATCATAGTCACGACCGACAACGTCCCCGGTCATGAGGTAGCGGAATCGCTGGGGCTGGTGAGGGGAAACACAATCCGTGCGCGCTTCATCGGCAAGGACATCCTGGCCATGTTCAGACACGTCGCGGGCGGCGAGATCAAGGAGTACGTGAAGATGATGGCCGAGGCTCGCGAGCAGGCCATCGACCGCATGATCGAGGAAGCCGAATCGCTGGGTGCTAACGCCGTGGTCGGGTTGCGCTTCCAGACCGCCATGGTCATGCAGGGAGCCGCCGAGATCATGGCGTACGGCACTGCTGTCAGGCTGAGGGCCGTGGGCCCGGGCGCCTGACCTCCAGCGTCCGGCTATGGGCTGCCTACGGGAGTGACAGGCTCCAGGTAGCCCCAAGCCGTGAGTACGATTATGCACAGCAGGGCCCCGTAGGCAACGTAGGTAAGCACACGGCTCGATCGGCCGCGGGCCGCACCGCGGTCGATGAATGGGATGGCCGCGCGCACCAGCCCGGCCAACCCGAATGCGGCGACTCCCACCAGCTCTCCGTTCACCCCCAGAATGTGACTCGGCAGGAACTTCAGCGTCCGTCAAGTAGGGATAAATCCTTATTTTACAACGATTTGCAGGGGATTTTTCCACGCTCCTGTGGGGGATACCAAGGGCCTCTCACGGGGCGCTGTGGTTCCCCTTGACAATCTAGGGGGAGTGGTGCGACCATCACCCCTAGAGCTTCTAGGGGGAGAACCGATGAGCCAACTTCAGGGCAACGATCTGCTGCAGGGCACGCTGGACATGCTGATCCTCCGCACTCTTCGGCTGGAGTCGATGCACGGGTGGGGAGTCTCGCGAAGGATCCGCGAGCGATCCGATGACATCCTGCACCTGAATCAGGGGTCGCTGTATCCCGCGCTCCATCGGCTGGAACGCCGCGGGCTAATAGCGTCTGAGTGGGGGACTTCCGAGAACAACCGCCGCGCCAAGTTCTACCGCCTTACGATGCGCGGAGAGCGACACCTGGCCCGGGAGACCGAGAGTTGGCGACGCTTCGCGAAGGCCGTCGATCTCGTTCTCGCGGGGGCGTGAGGGGCGCGCATGGGAGACCTTCGCGACGACCTGCGCCGCTGGCTCAGCTGGCTCCGCCCCAGGGACGAGGAACGCCACCTGACGGACGAGATCCGGTTCCACATCGAGCGTGAGGCGGAAGAGTACGTGAGCGCGGGGATGTCCGCGGAGGAAGCGCGGCGCGAGGCCCTCCGCCAGTTCGGCGGCATCGACAAATTCGCGGAGGAGTCGAGGGACGCGCGCCCCACGCGCTGGGCGGAGGACCTGTACCGAGATGTCCGGGTCGGCGTCCGTTCCTTGCTGCGAGACCCGGCCTATGGCGTCGTCGCGGTCCTCGCCCTCGCCATCGGGATCGGGGCCGCCACGTTCGTCTATACCGCGGTCCGCGGCGTACTCCTCGACCCGCTACCGTATCCGAACGCGGAGCGCGTGGTGACGCTGTGGGAGACGAACGCGACGACCGGCGAGAACCACCTGCAGGCGTCACCGGGAAACGTGCTGGACTGGATCGAGCGCAGCCAGGCGCTCGAGCGGATCGCCATGGCCGAGCCATGGGGCGGCGACGTCATGGTGGACGGGCGACCCGTGGCCGTCCCCGCGTGGGCGGTCTCCGAGGGCTACTTCGAGGTCTTCGGGGTTCGGCCCTTCCTGGGCCGTGCGTTCGTCCCGGAGGAGTACCGCGACTCCCTTCAAAGCGCGCTGATGGTTTCACACGCATCGTGGCTCGAACGCTTCTCGGCCGACCCCGATGTCGTCGGTACCGCGGTCGTCGTGGACGGCACGCCGCGCACGATCGTGGGGGTGTTGCCCCCGGGTTTCTCGTATCCGGCCATGATCGTCGGTGACGGGGGCTGGCCGGAGAGTTCGAAGGAGTTCTGGTATCCCCGGCCGCAGCGGCCCGGGGACATCCGCACGAGGTCAGGCAACTGGATTCCCGCGGTCGGACTGCTGCGCGATGGCGCGAGCATGGAGCGGGCGCAGGCCGATCTGAATCGCGTCGCGGCACTGATCGGGGACGAGCTCCCGGCCACCAACGCCAACCTCGGCGTGCGCGCGATTCCCCTTCGCGACGAGTTGCTCGGAGAGGCGGGACGGTTGCTCACGCTGCTCGCCGGCGTGGTGGGAGTACTGCTTGTTCTCGCGGCGGCCAACGTGGCGAGCCTGGTCCTGGCGCGAGCAACGGCGCGCGAACGGGAATTCGCCATCCGGGGCGCGGTAGGGGCGGCCCGCGGGCGACTCGTGCGGCAGATCCTGGCCGAAAGCGCGCTTCTTATCGCCGTAGGCGCCGGCCTCGGCCTCGGGCTGGCTTGGGTGGCGGTCGACCTTTTCGCGGCTGTGGCCGCCGGATCTCTGCCGCGCGTGGGCAGCCTCCAGGTGGACGGCGGCGTGGCGCTGTTCGCGCTGGGATTGTCAGCGCTGGTCACCGCCTTCGCCGGCCTGCTGCCGGCGTTGCGCTTCGCCCGGCCCGACCTGGCGGCCACGATCGGCGACGGCTCACGAGGTAGCACCGGCGGACCCGGAAGAGGGCGCGCGCAGAACGCGCTCGTCGTGGCCCAGGTAGCGCTCGCGCTGGTCTTGCTGATCGGGGCCGGGTTGCTCACGCGCAGCTTCCTGCGTCTGCTCGACAACGACATCGGCTTCGAACCCGCGGGCCTCGCGACGGTGCAGGCGTTCATCCACGACGTGACGGAGTCCGCCGCCGAACGGGTCTCGTTCGTCCGGTCGGTGTCCGAGAGAATCAGCGGTCTTCCGGGCGTGGATCACGCGGCCATGGTGTCCGCCTTCCCGTTCCACCCCGAGCAGATCGACCAGCGCTTCAACTTCGGCGTCGTGGGCCGGCCGAATCCGGCGGGTTCGGAGCCGCCTTCCGCGCAGGGCACCACGATTACGCCCGGGTACTTCGAGGCGATGGGGATTCCGATCCTGCAGGGGCGGGACTTCGACGACTTCGACCGTGCCGCTTGGACGACCGCGGAGGCCGCCACCGGGGACGGCACGGCCCGCGCTCCCTCCGGTCGGCCCGTGGCGATCGTCAGCGAGACCGTAGCGCGCCGCCACTGGCCGGGGGAGAACCCCGTCGGCCAGCGCATCCATAGCATGCGAGAAGGCGCCCCGGAGGTCGAGATCGTTGGCGTGGTCGGCGACGTGCGACCGTACGGGTACGATACCGATCCGCGCGCGGAGATCTACTTCCCGCACGCCTGGAACGGCACGGGTTCCGTTACGTGGGTTGCGCGGGCCAGCGCCCCGGGCGGCGCGACGGCCCTCGTGAACGGGATGCGTGAGGCGGTGTGGGCTCAGGCGCCCAGCCAGTCCATCTATCACGCCGCCACATCGGAAGAGATGATCGCCACGAGCGTCGCCGCTCGGCGATTCAATCTCGCGCTGATCCTGGCCTTTTCCATCGTGGCCCTGGTGCTGGCGTTGATCGGCATCTACGGGTTGATGGCCTACGCCACCGCGCGCCGAACGGGCGAGTTCGGCATACGCCTGGCGCTGGGAGCCGGTCGCGGGGACATCGTCCGGCTGGTGCTCGGCAGGGCGGCGAAACTCGCCCTGGCCGGCGTCGCGCTCGGTGTGCTGGCGGCGCTCGTTCTCACACGTTTCGCGTCGAGTCTGCTGTACGGGGTGCCGCCCAACGACCCACTCACCTTCGTGGCACTGGCGGGGTTGCTGGTCGGCACCGGCATGCTTGCCGGCTACCTGCCGGCGCGTCGAGCCGCGGCAACCGACCCGATGGAGGCGCTGCGGGCGGAGTAGGGCGCCGTCGCCGGCCTGGGCAGCGCGGCGGGTGAAACTTTCGCGGGCCTATCCCGAAGGGTCCAAGCGCCGGCGGGCCCCGACAGGGTGAGCCGCCGGATCAGTACGGGAGGTTACCCGGACAGGCAGTAGGACGGGGCGACACGTGGACATTCAGCGCGAGCAGAAGAAGAGCAAGAAGCGCTACCTGTACGGCGGCATCGCCGTAGGTGGCGTGGCGCTCGCCACGCTGGGGTTGACCCGACTCGACCCATCCGCGCCGGTGGTGGACCGCGCGACGATCTGGACGGACACCGTCGAGCGCGGGACCATGCTGCGCGAGGTCCGAGGGCCGGGAACGCTGGTCCCCGAGCAGATTCGCCTCATCCCCGCCGTGACCGCGGGGCGGGTGGAGAAGCGTCACATGCAGCCGGGGACCGAGGTCACGCCGGAGACCGTGATCCTCGAGTTGAGCAACGCAGAGGTGCAGCGCGAGCTACTCGAGGCCCAACGCCAGTTGACGGCGGCGCAGGCCCAGTACGTCAGCCTCCGTTCGACGCTCGAAAACCAGGCGTTGAATCAGGAGGCCATCGTCGCCCAGACGAGGTCCATGTACCGCGAAGCGCAGCGCCAGGTGGAGGCCAACGAGGCGCTGGCGGCGCAGCAGCTCATCGCCAAGATGGAGTTGCAGCGCTCGCGTGACAGCGCGGAGGAGCTGGCCGAACGGCTGGAGATCGAGCGCAAGCGGCTGGAGTCGCTGAGGCGCTCCCAGCAGCCGCAGGTGGAGGCGCAGGGCTCGCAGGTGAATCGGCTGCGCGAGATCGTCGCCTTCCAGCGCGGGCTGGTGGAGTCGATGCGGGTCACCGCCGGCGTCTCCGGCGTTCTGCAGGAGCTCCCCCTGGAGGAGGGCCAGTGGGTGACCCCCGGAATGCTCCTGGCGCGAGTCGTACAGCCGGGACGCCTGAAGGCGGAGCTGCGCATTGCCGAGACGCAGGCGACCGAGGTGGTGGTGGGATTGCCCGCCGTCATCGATACCCGCAACGGCCTGGTGCAGGGACGCGTGGTGCGAGTGAACCCCGCCGTGCAGAACGGCACCGTGACCATGGACGTGGCGCTCGAGGGTGAGCTGCCGCGCGGTGCACGGCCCGATCTGAGCGTCGAGGGCACGATTCAGATCGACAGGCTCGAGGACGTCGTCTACATGGGCCGGCCGGCCTTCGGCCAGTCCAACAGCACCGTCGGGCTGTTCGTCGTCGGTGCGGACGGCGACGAGGCCACACGCGTGCTGGTTCGACTCGGCGCGGGGTCGGTCAACGAGGTGCAGGTCCTGGAAGGTTTGAGCGACGGCGACGTGGTAATCCTCTCCGACATGTCCAACTGGGAGAGCGCGGACCGCGTGCGGTTGCGTTAGAGGAATACTTCAAACAACGAGATGGATCGATGATTCAGTCCGGCCAAGCGCGGATCGAGCTCAGGAACACCGGCAAGGTATTCCTGACGGAGGATCTGGAGACGCACGCCCTCAGCGAGGTGAACATCTCCATCGCGCCCGGTGAGTTCGTGGCGGTGGCGGGTCCTTCCGGGTGCGGCAAGACAACGCTGCTCTCGATCCTGGGGTTGCTCGATACCCCCTCCAGCGGGGACTACCTGCTGGACGGCCGCTCGGTGGCCAATCTGACCGCCGCGGAAAGGGCGCAGATTCGCAATCGTGAGATCGGCTTCATCTTCCAGGCCTTCAACCTGATCGGCGACCTCACGGTGTACGAGAACGTCGAGCTGCCGCTCAGCTACCGAGGCGTGAGCGCGGCCGAGCGCAAGGAACGCGTGCACGCCGCCCTGGAGCGCGTCGACATGGCGCACCGGCTCAAGCACTTTCCGTCTCAGCTCTCCGGCGGCCAGCAGCAGCGCGTGGCGGTCGCTCGGGCCATCGCCGGTGATCCGCTCATCCTGCTGGCCGACGAGCCCACCGGAAACCTCGACTCCAGCAACGGGGAGTCCGTGATGGGGCTGCTCCACGAGCTCCATGGCACGGGTTCCACGATCTGCATGGTCACCCACGACCCGAGATACGCGGAGTCGGCCGAGCGCGCGATCCATCTGTTCGACGGCAAGGTCGTGAGCCACGAGCAGGGCCACGCCGCGCACGAGCTGGAGGAGGCCGGGTTCGGGGTGTAGCAGGCAGGGGTCAGCTCAAAGTTCTTGCGCCCCATCGGCCTCAGCGCGCCGGTGGGGCGTCTTCCTTACCCGGACGTTCCGATCGGGATGGAAACCCATACCGCTCTCGGAACGCCGTCGATCCGCGCCGGCAGGAAGCGCATTCGTACCACCGCGTTGTAAGCGGCCGCGTCCATGCCTTGACTGCCACTGTGCTTGGCGAACCGCCATTCCAACGGGAGACCATTCGCCGCCACGCGAATCCACAACTCGGCGGCACCGCGGAGGTTGGCTTTCTCAACGTCTCGCGTCAGCATTCGAAGGACGAGATCCCGGTTCAGGAGCAGCGGCCTGCATTCATGGATCGGACCAACCGCCAGTTCCGGGTTCGGCCCCCCGAACATCCCGACACGAACACCACGGATGTCTTCCACATCGGTTCTCAGGTTGGCGTATATCGCGTCCATCAACTCGACCTCGCGCTCAGGCGCTAGCGTCGAGTCGACGGAGTATACGTCCGTCACCGCGCCCGCCGTATCGTACTGCACCGACAGCACGTAGCGTGCGGCTTGGCCCTCGAAGCCGGGCACCTGTCGGGCCGCCTCGAGGGCGGTGATCGAATCCACGACGACCGACGCGGCCGGGATTTCCTTGGGCGTCCACCAGCAGAATTGGGCCTGTGCGTCCGTCGGTTGCCAGCCGACCTCACGGAGATCGCGCTGAGACTGACCCGCCACCTGGGGCGCGCATACAGCTATCGCCGCGCAGGCCAGTCCGATCGTGATAAGTGTGCGAGTAGGGGTGCTCGCCAGTGATTCACCGCCGGCCCCGCGCCCGCTCGGGCTGATCCTCATCGGTCCGCGGCGTAGAAGCCGCGACCGGATTCGCCGGCCGCCAGGAGCGACTCCGCCGGCTCGAAGCGCTCGCCGTGTAAAGCGGCGAGTTCCTCCAGGCGCCGCAGATTATCCTCGCTCCCCTTTGCGTCTGCCCACCTGAGCAGGCCGCCTCGGAAAGGCGGAAACCCGGTACCCGCGATCATCGCCAGATCGACGTCGGCGGCGGAGCGCGCGACCCCGTCTTCCAGTACGCGGGCCGCCTCGTTGACCATGGTCAACAGGCAGCGATCGAGGATTTCCTGCTCCGGGACGGCGTTGCCTGCCGGCGGCGGCCGGCCGGTGAGCTCGGCGTAGACGGACTCGTCCACGCCGGCGTCCTTGCCGTCGACGTAGCGGTAGAACCCGCTCCCGCCCTTGCGCCCCAAGCGGTCGCTGCCCGCCAACGCCGTCATGACCGGAGAAGGGGCCATGCGCGGGCCGAACGCGTCGTGCAGCACCGCGCCCGCGTGGCGTGCTACGTCCAGGCCGATTTCGTCCAGGAGCCGAAACGGACCCATGGGCATTGCGAAGCTCTTCAGAACCGCGTCGACGGCGTCGACGGAGGCGCCATCCTCCAGGAGCCACCCGGCCTCGTTCAGGTACGGGCCGAGGACCCGATTGACCAGAAATCCTGGTCCGTCGCCCACCACGACCGGGGTCTTGCCGAGGCGGAGCGCGAAGGAGAAAGCGGTCGCGAGCGCCTCAGCGGACGTCGCCTCCCCACGGATCACCTCCACCAGCGGCATGCGATGAACCGGGTTGAAGAAATGCAGGCCGCAGAACCTCTTGGGATCGCGCAGCGCCGACTGCATCTCGGTGATGGACAACGTGGAGGTGTTGGAACAGAGCACGGCTCGGTTCGGGGTCTCCTCCTCCGTCTCTCTCAGGACGGACTTCTTCACGTCCATCCTTTCCACGACGGCCTCCACCACGAGGTCGAGGGAGCCGAACCCGTCGTAGGTCAGCGTCGGAGAAATGCGCCCCATGATCGCCTCCGCCTCCCGACGGTCCAGGCGGCGTCGCTGCAGCGTCCGGTCCACCCTTTCCCGGGCGGCTCGCAGGCCCGCCGCCAGGCCCCCTTCGTCGATGTCCTTCATCCTGACCTCGACGCCGCGCGATGCTGCCAGGTGCGCGATCCCGCCCCCCATGACGCCGGCGCCCAATACGCCGATCCGCTCCACTTCGATCGGGTCGCCGGCAGGCGCTCCCTTCTTCGCCCCCTCGAACAGCCGAAACACGTGGATCAGATTCTTGGAGACCGGCGTGGCCACGAGCTCGCCCAGGGCGCGCGCCTCGATTTCGAAAGCCCGGTCGAGCGGGAGGGGGAGGGTGCGGCGGATGGTGTCCAGGATCTTGAGCGGCGCGGGGTAGTGGCCGCCCGATTCCTTCAGAACCCGCTTGCGAGCCTCGCGCAGGATCAGGCGTCGGCCCGGCGCGGTGTCCTCCAGCAGGCGCGCCGCCAATCCGCGGCTCGGCCGTGCCGGTGGGGCGTCACCATCGGCGAACGCACGCGCGACTTCGGCCGCGCGCGTATGGAGTATCGCCGCGGAGACGACCTCGTCGACCAGGCCGATCCGTCGGGCCTTGGCGGGGCGCACGTTCTTGCCGGTGAGGATCATGTCCAGCGCCGCCCGGAGGCCCACCAGGCGCGGTAGTCGGGTGGTACCGCCGAACCCGGGAAGGATACCCAGCCGCACCTCGGGCAGCGCGATCTTGGTGCGCTCCGAGTCGCTGGCGATGCGGTAAGTGCAGGCCAGCGCGAGTTCGGTTCCGCCACCCATGCAGGCTCCGTCGATGGCGACGACTGTGGGTACCGGCAGGCCCTCCAGCCGGGTGAAGATCGCCTGGCCCGCGGCGGCGAGCCCGGCCCCGATCGCAGGATCCTCCACCGCCTTGATGGCGTCCACGTCGGCGCCCGCGATGAAAGTGCCCGGCTTGCCGCTCCGCACCACCACCGCGCCCACCGTACGCGCCGCGGCGTGGCGCTCGATGTCCCCCAGTAGCTCGTCCAGCCGACCCAGCACGGCCTCGGTCAGCAGGTTGACCTTGGCGTCAGGCCGCTCGAAAACGAGCCAGGCGATGCCGTCGTCCAGCTCGAGCCGCATTGTGTCCCGGTCGGGTGAGGTCATGTTCGAAGTCGAGGTACAAGGCCTACGAGAGAAACGAACGGGCCGTGCGTCGACGGAACGCACGGCCCGTGCCGGCCGAGTCGGCCGCGCCGGAGTAGACCTCGGCGCGGCGCGGCTGGGAGGCGTCGTTACAGCTTGGGCCGTACCTGCGCGTTGTCGCGATTCAGTACCACGCCCGACGAATCGCCGCCGGCAACCTCGGCGGGAACGTTCCAGTAAAGCTCCTCGAACGGCAACTCGTGGCGAGCGTGCACCCACCAACTGCCCGCCGCCGGAACGAACATCACCGCCCCGGTCGCGGTCGTGGTATCGTACATCTCCTCGCGCCCGGCCTGTTCGAGCGCTACGCCGATCGCCGAATCGACGCCAACGAACGCTTCGTCGGCCCACTGCGCGCGTCGCACCCGAATCTCGTCGGTGGCGGCTGTAACCTGTGTCTGGAGATCCGAGAAGCGGTCGAACGCCTGCTTGGACTGCCGATCCAGGCGTTGCTCCTGACCCTCCAAATCACCGAACGCATTGAAGGCGACGCGATACTCTCCCGAGGTACGGTTCATGTTGGCGAGGCGTTCCGAAAGCGTCTTAAGACTGTCCCGCACGATGTTCCAGCGGGATTCGGCCTGCTGCCACTCGTCCTGCGCCGACGCCATGGCCTGCTGCAGCCGCAAGACCGAATCCGGCACCGCCGGCTCCGGGGCCGAAGCCATGGCCTCGAACTCCGCGAAGATGGCGTCGCGGTCGTAGGGGAGCAGCTGGATTTCCAGGTTGCCGATGGCGGTCGGTTCGCCGTCCGCGTTCGCGAGACGAGCGTCGACGGAGAACTCCGTGCTCCCGCAGGCCGTGGCCAGCAGGAGGACTCCAAGAGTTGTTCGCTTCATTTTTCGGGCTCTCTCCGATCCTGAAGAGGCGCTGTTCGTGGCAGTGCGCGTCGCAAGCTGTGGAAGCTAGAACCGCCTCGTTGCGTTTTCAAGCAACGAGGCGGCGGTCATCGATATTCAAGTATCGGGATTCTCAATCCGGCAGGACATCGAGTTCGAGGATGTAGCGCCTCGGGTCGATCGCCCGGCCGCTGACCCAGACCTCGTAATGCACGTGCGGCGCAGCCGACAACCCGGTGCTGCCCACCTCGGCGATCGTCTCGCCCCGCTCCACCTTCTGGCCGCGGCGCACGAGCAGCTTGGAGGCGTGGGCGTAACGCGTGCGAACGCCGTAGCCATGGTCCACTTCGACCATGTTGCCGTAGCCACCCTGCCGGCCCACGAAGGTAACCCGGCCCGCCGCGGTGGAGATGATGGGCGTCCCCATCGGCGCGGTGACGTCCACGCCCCTGTGGGGGCGGGCGACGTCCAGAATGGGGTGCAGTCGACTGTGGCTGAACACGCTGGAGATGCGCCCATCCGTGGGCAAGATCGACGGGGTCGCGCGCATGCGCTCATGCGTGGCGGACAGGGCCCTGGACGCTTCGTCCCAACTGGACGAGAGCAATTGTGCCCTGCGTACCATCGTCGAGACGTTGGTCTTCGCGGTGCGCGCCAGCCGACCCATGCGCGGGTTCAGTCGCTCCAGGTCGGCCGGGGACGAACGATCCGATCCCGGACCGCCGATCCCGGCGCGGCGAACGCCCTCATCGAGCGGCTCCAACCCGGCCAGGAGCCGGTACTGTTCGTCCTGACCCCACAAGCCGCCGAGCTCACCCTCCAGCTCCGTCATGCGACCCCGAAGCTGGTCCATCTGGTTTTCCAGGAGGGCGTTTTCGCTGGCGAGGCGCACCGCCTTGGACCGCTGAGATTCCTTGACGAGAAACCCGGCCGACAACATGGCCATTACGCCCAGGACGAGGGCGGCCGCCCCCAGGACCAGCCGAATGAAGCCGCGTGAGACGCGCAGCTGCCGCGCCTCCGTGTCTCCATCCGGCACGATCATCAATGTCCAGTGGCGTCGTGCCGACATACCTGTCCGCCTGGCCTGTGTAATCGGCCCCGGGCCTCAGCGCCCGGAACCAGCGAAAACCTGCGAGCTACTCTGTGGAAAAGCGCCCGGATTGTACTGGTGCGGTCTGGATAGGTCAAGTTCCTGGCCACGGCAGTCAGACTCGCGCATGTCAAAGTGCCGCGCGGCGTTGCGTGCGTTCCTTCTACCCCGGCGTTCACTCCGGCCGCGGAAACAAAATGTCACCGCGCTCGACCTTTTTGCCCGCCAGATCCAGCCTTCCCAGGTCGCCAACGAGCGGCACGGCGGGCAAGCCGAGGCGATTCGCCAAGGAGGCCATCTTGAGGGGCAGGTACGGGGCGAGCATGGTGCTCAGCGTGGCGAGTGTGTGCACGAGCGAACGAAGCACCGCGTCCAGGTCGTCGGCGCGTTCCGTATCCTTGGCCAGCGCCCACGGCTCCCGCGCGGTGACGAATCCGTTGGCGGCGGACGCCAGGTCGAACGCCGCCTGCAGGCCCTCGTGGAGCAGGTGCGCGTCCATCGCCGCGACGTAATCTTCGAGCAGCTCGGCGGCGCGCTCGTCCAACTCTGTCGGTCCGGCGCCGGGGACGACACCCGCCCGGTACCGCTCCACCATCGACAGCGCGCGGTTGACCAGGTTGCCGACGTCGTTGGCCAGCTCCGCGGTGTAGCGCTCGTCGAAGCGCTCACGAGTGATGTCTCCGTCCGAGTCCCAGGGGACCTCACGCAGCAGGTAATACCGAAGGGCTTCGGGTCCGTGGCGTTCGATGGCCTCGTCCAGGTCGAAGCTCACGCCTTCCGACTTGGACAGTCGGCGCCCTCCGTAGCCGACGAATCCGTGCGCCCACACGGTTTTGGGAAGCGCGATCTGGGCGCTCATCAGGAACGCGGGCCAGTAGACGCAGTGGAACCGGGTGATGTCCTTGCCGATGACGTGCAGGTCCGCGGGCCAGTAGCGCTCGTATCCGGACTCCGGATAGCCGGTCGCGGCCAGGTAATTGATCAGCGCATCGATCCACACGTAGGCGGTTTCGCCTTCGCTGTCGGGCCACGGGACACCCCATGAGATCGCGCGCGATACGGACAGATCCTGTAGCCCGCCCTCGAGGACTCGCCGGATTTCGTTGCGCCGAATCTCGGGCTGGATGAACTCCGGCCGCTCGTCCAGGAGAGCCAGGAGCGGGTCCCGGTAAGCCGACAGGCGGAAGAACCAGTTCTCCTCGACCGTCCACTGGATCTGCCGCGACGGGTGGAGCGGACACCGCAGTCCATCGCCCTCGCCTTCCAGATCATCCTCGGACTTGAAGGCCTCGCAGCGGATGCAGTACCAGCCCTCGTACGTGCCACGGTACAGGTCGCCGGCCGCGTCGATGCGGCGGATCACATCCTGAACTGCGCGGTGGTGCCGGGCTTCGGTGGTGCGAATGAAGTCGTCGTGGCTGATGAGGAGCGCCTCCCATGCGGCCCGGAAGGCCTCGGCTATCCGGTCGACCCATTCCTGAGGTTCGAGCCCCGCGCGCTCCGCGCTCTGGATGATGTTCTGGCCGTGCTCGTCCATGCCCATGACGAAGTGCACTTCTTCGCCTTTGAGCCGGTGATAGCGAGCGATGGCGTCCGCGCCGATCTTCTCCAGCGCGTGGCCGAGGTGGGGTAAGCCGTTGGCGTAGTCGATCGCCGTCGTGACGTAGTAGGTGCCGGTTCGGCTCATGAACCTTGGGCCCCGCCGTCCTCCGTCGACGCGACGTCTCCGCGGAGTTCCTCCAGGGTCGCGATCCGGTGCGTTCCGTCCGCGGCTCGAAGCTGGATGCGCTCGCCCCAGATGTCGACGCTGAGCACGCGCTCCTCGCCGCGCGAGGTGCGCAGCGTCTTGCCCTCCCGTGGGAAGCGGCGGCGAGCCTCGACGTAGGCGTCGTGCTCGTAGGTGAGGCAGCACATCAGGCGGCCGCAGCACCCCGAGATCTGCGCTGGGTTCAGCGACAGACGCTGGTCCTTGGCGAGCTGCAAGCTTACCGGCTTCAATTCGCGCAGCCACGTGGAGCAACAAAGCTCGCGACCGCAGCGGCCGACGCCGCCCAAAAGCGCGGCCTCGTCCCGCACGCCGATCTGCTTGAGCTCAATGCGCGTACGGAACGCGCGCGCGAGGTCCCGGACCAACTCCCGGAAATCGACCCGTCGCTCCGCGGTGAAGTAGATGGTGAGCTTGTTCCGGTCGAACTGCCATTCGGCCTCGGTGACCTTCATCTTGAGGCCGTGGCGCTCGACCTTGTCGCGCGTCAAGCTCCGAACGCGCGCCTCATCCGCCCGCAGCGTGCGCGAGCGGCCCAACTCGTCCGTGGAAGCGAGACGTAGCACTCGCAACTCGGGGACCGGAGCGGCGCAGCCCGTACTGCAGCCCGAGCACTTCCGCTCGGCGATGGCCCCCGTCGCCGTGACCCGCCCCAGGTCCTCGCCCCGGTCGGCCTCGACTATGACGTAATCTCGGGGCGTGACTTCGCTCAGCGAGGAGGCGAAGTAATCCCTCCGATTGCCCTTGAAACTGACTTCTATGATGCGGGCCATGCCGGCCTGTTATCTCGAGAGCACTCTCCGGCGCCTGCGCCGGACGCGCGGCCCGCGACCCCGTGCGGGGCCGCGCGCCACGCGAAGACTAATCAGGCGAGCGGACCGGGGCGAGGGGAAGGGCAGGCATTCCGTCCGGGATGCCGGACGTTGTCGAGGCTACGCTCAATGGCTGGCGCTCGCCGCGGCCTCGCTCCACATCACGTGCGCGTCGTATCGGCCGGCGTGGTGCAGGTAGGGGAGACCGGGTTCCCGTTCGGCACTCAGCCCGACCTCGTTCGCCGTGGCGCCGGGCAGGTACACCAGGTGGTAGACCGTCAGGCCGGCCGGCTGGCCCGTCGCCCGCGCGTCGTCTCCAGACACCGATACCTGGTACGCGCCCGAGGGCACGCTGACCCGCCCGGCGTCGATCTCGGCCTGCACGCGCGCGGAGAACTCATCGCCCCGCAGGCCGTCTCGGCGAAGCCTCCGCTCCAGCGCCAATAGGGGGTCGAGCGCCCGGTGGTAGCACGTGACGGAGAGGCGGTCGTCTCCGGGTTCGTCGGCGAGGCAGATGTGAAGCCCCGAGCCCTGCCGCAGCACTCGGTCTCCGTCCGGCCCGGGCAGCAGGATGGTGGCGTCGTCGCGCGCCTCGGGTTCCAGGAAGGCGAGCGCCGGCGCGAGCGACTCCAAGTCCTGCGCGGCCGCGGGTGGCGCCGCCTGCAAGGATGCGCTCGCGAGCAGCGCCGCTACCGCGAGCGGGGAAACGCCGTGGAGTTCGGCCCGCATGAAACCTCCGATAGGATGAGGGGCGGGTGTCGCCCTGGGGTCGTAGCCCTGCCTCGCATCCGATGTACCCGATGGGGGGACTCGGTCGATCTTCGGCGCGTCAGAGATCTGTCGAGATTGTGTGATGCGGTACGGAGCGGGACCTGTCAGTGCGCGTCGCCTCAGCCAGAATCGGCTCGGCTACGCGCACGAAATCGCCTCACCTTCGCGCGGTTGCCGCAGTCGGCCATGTCGCACCAGCGCCGGCTCCGGTTGCGGCTCGTGTCCGCATACAGGAAGCCGCATTCGTGGCCGGCGCATAGCTTGACGCGCGCGGGCTCCATGCTGAGCAGCAGGTCACCGGCGTTCGCGGCGAGCGAGGAGATGAGGAGCTCCGAGGCCTCCTCGGCGACGATGCGGGAGCCGAACCCCTCCTCCCCGACCACGAGTCGTCGACGCGACTGGGCCCGCGTCCACTCTTCGCTCAGGCGGGTGAGCGCGGCGTCACTCGGTGGCGATCGTCGCGCCAGGGAACCGAACACGTCGTGGATCGCTTCGCGGAGAGCGATCGCGCGGCGGAAGATCTCCTCTTCGACGCCGGTCACGCGCTTCAGCCGGGCTCGTACCGCGCCCGGGTCCAGTAGCCCCGCCCGGACGCCCCACCACAACAGGTCGCCGAAGTCTTCCAACCAGTCTTCCCACTGCTCGGCCCCCCGCCACGACACCGTGTTGGTGAAATCGAGCGCCGGTTCCCCGGCCACCAGTTGCAGGCCGCCGATCGTCTCGGGCATCCCTCGAGGAGACTCAGAAGAAACCATCTATAGCCTATTGACTGGTTACGACCACCACTGTATCATGGAACCAGTGTAAACGATTTTACTGGTTACTTCAACTCTCGGCCGTGATGCCCAGCCAGAGTCTGCCTTCGGCGCCGCCTTCCGCGGTGCGCCTTCCAGAGCCCCGAGCCGTGGGCCCAGAACGGAGCGTAGCGGCGTTCGGCGCCATCTACCTGATCTGGGGCTCGACCTACCTGGCGATCCGCTACGGCGTGGAGACGATACCGCCGTACCTGATGACCGGCGTCAGGTGCCTGATAGCCGGGGGGCTCCTGTACGGGTGGTCACGGTGGCGCGGATCTTCACGCCCGGCGGGTCGCGCGTGGCTGGCGGCCGTCGGCGTGGGCTCGCTGCTGTTCGTGGTGGGACAGGGGGTCCTGAGCTGGGCGGAGACGAGGGTGCCGTCGGGCCCGGCGGCGCTGCTCGTAGCCACGATCCCGCTGTGGATGGTGCTGGTCGATTGGGCAAGACGCGGAGGCCCCGCGCCGGCGGGGCGGGTGTGGCTCGGGATCGGTGTCGGACTATCGGGGGTGCTGCTCCTGACAATTCCGCGGGGCGGCGCCGCGGGCGTCGATCCCCTGGGAGCGGTGGCGATACTCTTCGCGGCGATCTCATGGTCCGTGGGCTCGTTCTGGGCGCGGAGTCCCACCCTGCCGGAGTCCCGCACCCAGTCGGCCGGCATGCAGCTGCTGGCGGCCGGGGCGGTCCTCGTCGTGATCGCCGCCGCCGTCGGGGAGCCGAGCGGCTTCGATCCCCGGGCAGTCAGCGGCCGCTCGCTGGCCGCGCTCACCTACCTGATCCTGTTCGGATCCGTGGTGGCTTTTTCCGCCTACATCTGGCTCCTCGACCATAGCACGCCGGCCAGAATCGGCAGCCACGCGTACGTGAACCCCATCATCGCGGTTCTGCTCGGCGTGGCGGCCGGGGACGGAGCGTTCTCGGGCTGGATCGTACTGGCGACGGCCGCTGTGGTCGGCGCCGTCATGCTCACGATGGAGGAAATATGATAGCGCGCTGGTGGAAGGGCAGAGTCAAGGCGGCGGAGGTGGACGAATACGTCCGCTACGTCGAGGAGACCGGCATCCGCGGAATCGCCGCGGTGCCCGGGAACAGACTGGCCCTGGTGCTGACACGCATCGAGGGCGACGAAGCCGAGGTGGGCGTCCTCTCCCTGTGGGACTCCATGGAGGCGATCAGGGCGTTCGCGGGCGAGAACCCAGACATCGCGGTGTACTACCCGGAGGACGACCGCTGGCTCCTGGACGCCCCCAGGCGGGTCGCCCACTTCGACGTCCCGGAGGCCGCCGGAGTGGGCTGAGACGGCGGGCGGGGCTACACGATTTCGTGCATGCTGTAGCGCGCCTCTCCGCGGTCGAACTCGCCTATCCCCACCGCCACGACGCGGTTCAGCCAGTCGTAGTCCCCGGCCGCGGTCTCGAAGACCGGCGTAACGCGGAAGTAGTAGTCCGCGGCGCCCACCGCCTCGCCCGCCTGCATGCGAGAGCGCGTGTCCGGCGGGATCCACAGTACGCCGCGGTAGCGGACGTAG